>CAYWRB010000085.1:0-1066 GCA_964460025.1 uncultured Hungatella sp. | reverse complement strand
TGGTCAAAAAGGCTGTATATGCCGTCATAATTTCCCTCCGCAGTATAAAAGCCGCAGGTAGAAATCACCACGGTCCGTTTCCCACTCATATCATATCGGGAAGGGTGGCCTCCGTTTCCTGGCTGCCCTTCCTCCTCTGCCATAAAGGGGAGAACCATAGGCAGCTGCCGGTCCATAAGGTTTTTCAAAGATCCGGGAACCGAATAATAATACAGCGGAAAACTCCATATGGTAATGTCCGCCCACAGCAGATCTTCTATGACCTGTCCCATATCATCCTGTATACAACATTGTCCGGGCGTGCGGTTCCAGCAGGAAAAGCAGCCTATACAGGGCTTTAAGTTCATGCGGCTGACCGAAAGTTCTCGGATACGGATATTCGGAAGTTCTTCCTGTATGCCCTTCAGAAATGCATTTGTCAGCCGGTAAGTGTTGCTTTTATCCCCTTTCGGGCTTCCGTTTATTACCAGAATGTTCATATTCTCATGTTCCCCCCAACATACGGATACAGTCCTGAGCCCATTCTATCTGCATCTTTAGACTCCTGCGGCCGTATTCTACCGTCATCTGCCAATAGAGAGTCTTTTCTTGCTGTTCAATGATATGGCCATAGGCTTCAATCAATTGGGGGACAGATTCCAGGTTCTTTAGAAACAGCTGGCAGGTCTCTTTTACACATTGAAAATAGCGGATGTTTTCCTCAGGACTTCGTTCTCCCAGAAAAAAGACCTTCATCAGAATCGGTGTCCTGGCTCTGAGCCCTAGGTCGTCGTCACCAAGCCATCGAAGCAGTTCTTCCCTGCCTGCCATGGTAACGGAGTAGACCTTTTTGTCCGGCTTCCCGATTTGGGGAACAACTGTCTTGCTGACCCAGTTCTTTTGCTCCAGATTCTGCAGTTCCCGGTATATCTGACTGGTTTTCGCATCCCAGAAAAAATTCAGGGAATCCCGGAAAACCTCCATGATTTCATATCCGGTCATTTCATGATAATGAAGAAGTCCTAAAATTCCGTGCTTCAGCATAGGGTATGCCCTCCCTGGATTGATTCTGTATTCTTATTATTTA
>CAYWRB010000084.1:0-9420 GCA_964460025.1 uncultured Hungatella sp. | reverse complement strand
AATCGGCGATGTCTCCGAAGAAAAGAAGCGTCTGGTAGAAGTCACCAGGCAGTGCATGTATTCAGGTCTTGAACAGGTGAAGCCCTGGAACTTTTTAGGCGACATGGCCCAAGCTGTCAATGATCTGGCAAAGCAGAATGGCTATCAGGTAGTACGAGACATCGGCGGTCACGGAGTCGGCCTGGAGTTCCACGAAGACCCATGGGTCAGCTATGTAGCCTCCAAAGGCACAGAGATGCTTATGGTCCCGGGAATGATGTTTACCATTGAACCTATGATCAACATGGGAACCTGGGAAGTAGTGGTAGACGAGGTAGACGAGTGGACCGTCCGAACCGCTGACGGCAAGCCATCCGCCCAGTGGGAAATCCAGGTCCTGGTTACAGAGGACGGTTATGAAGTAATCGCATACTGATATACAAAAGCCTGCCTCTTATTTCACATAAGAACGCAGGCTTTTCCATCAATTAAGCGCCTTCCTCTTCCAGCGTCCCAGCCGATAGCAGAACGCCGTAATCACCGCTCCCAGCACCCAGGAACACAGAAGCGAAATCCAAATGCATGTATAACTTCCCTGAGGCATCTCAGGAGTCCTTGTGAGATATGCGATTCCATAGGCCAATGGTACCCGAATCGCAACCGTGGTAATCATGGAAATCCACATGGGTGTCACCGTATCCCCCGCGCCTCTCATGACGCCGGACAGACTCTGGGTGACCGCCATGGCAATATAGCCTGCCGCCAGAATCTTCATCATATTGGCGCTTAGCAGAACCAGCTCTTCCGTGCTGGTAAAAATCGCCATCAGATATCGCCCAAACATGAGAATCAGCGCCGTAATCACAGCAGAAGTCCCCACTGCAATCAAAGTCCCCTGCTTTGCTCCCTGCTTTACCCTGTCAAGCTTTTTAGCCCCCACATTCTGTCCGGAATAGGTAGTCATCGCCGTTCCAAAGGAGAAGTTGGGCATCATGGCAAATCCATCTACCCTCATGATAATCACATTGGCCGCAATAACCAATTCGCCAAAACTGTTGGTCAAAGATTGTACCACAACCATAGCCAGGGAGAAAATTGCCTGAGTGACTCCGGAAGGAAGCCCCAGCCGAAGAACCGTCACAATATTCTCCTTATTTGGTTTTAAATAACGAACCTTCAAATCAAACAAATCCGTCATCCTGCAAAGCTTTAAAAAGCACATAAATGCAGACACCAGCTGGGCAATCACCGTAGCCAGCGCCACACCGGCCACTCCCATATGAAATCCGGCCACAAACCACAAATCCAAAACAATATTCAATACCGTGGCAATCAAAAGATACACCAAAGCTGACAGGGAATCCCCCAGCCCCCTTAAAATCCCACATAAAATATTATAATAAGCCGGCCCTATGATCCCCATCAGAATAATAAACAGATAAGAACTGCACCAATCGATAATACTGTCCGGCGTATTTAAAGCGTGCAGCACCGGGCGAATAATCATCGCTCCAAAAACCATCAGGAGGATGGAGGATACTGCTGTCAACATAATGGAACTTCCTATGGTTAATGACAGGTTCTCACGGTCCCTGGAGCCGAAATACTGAGACACCATAATGCCGACTCCCATAGAAATACCTACAAACAGCACCAGAAGCAAATTCAATATGGGGCTGGCACTTCCAACTGCTGCCAGCGCATTGTCTCCCACATACTTTCCTACCACGATACTGTCCACAGTATTATACAATTGCTGTGCTATATTCCCGATAAGCATGGGAATCGTAAACGCAACAATCTTCTCCCACGGTTTTCCCACTGTCATATCCACCTGAGCAAATAAACGTTTCATTCTCTCAAACATAAGTCTCCTCTGACCTCCTCTATATGATAGCCCCAAACTGCTTCGTCATCCGGCCAAGTGAGAGGCCCTTTCACCCCCACAGTATCCTCATCGATAATCCGAATAAGAATGATACAGGCGCTTTACTACATCATAGGACAACTTTCTTCTCCTGTATTCGTCTACAATTCCTTTATTATTCATGGTACGCGGCCTGTTGCTGAACCATTCAAAGCTGATACGCACATCGCAGAACTGCCAGATAAAGATGCCGCTGCACCCCTCCTGTTCCAGCACTGCCGTGATCTGATCCTCCAGCGCTTTCGCCTGGTACTCTTCAGACCATTTACACATAGAAGGCGTTCTGTAACCGTAGATAGCGCCTGCACCGATCTCCGTAATTAAAAACGGTTTTCCCTTGCCTTCGCTGTCTGTCTGAACCCAGTTATAAAGATCCGCCAAATACTCTCCTGCAGGCGCATCATGGTACCACTCCGGATAGATATTGTAGGACACAATATCCGGCAGGCCAAAGCAGAGATCCGTCTTAAACTTGCAGCTGGCCGATGACCTTGGCCTGGAGTCATCCATCTGATGAATCAGCTCATATTGTTTCTTATAGCACTCATACCCGTACTCTGTCTCACTGGCACACTCATTTAAGATTCCCCAGATAATGATGGCCGGATGATTAATATGGGCTGTAATCATCTCCCGGATGCAGTCCTCTGCCTGGCGCTCAAAATTAGGATTTCTCATCTGCTCCTCGCTTAAGCCTCTGGCATGATTCTCCTCCCACACCCAGATTCCCTGCTCGTCGCACAGATCCAGAAACAGTTCATCATTGGGATAATGGGAGGTACGGATCGCATTGGCCCCTAAATCCTTAGCAATCTGCAGATCCTGTTCAATAGCGGCAAAGGGCAGGGCACAGCCATACATGGGATGATCCTCATGGCGGCAGAAGCCTTTGATCCTTATCTTCTTTCCGTTTAACAGAATGTCCTTTCCGTCAACCTTTACCTCCCGATATCCAAAGCGGTCTATCAGATCATCCACCGGCTCTTCTGCCGAAAGCAGGGCTGAGATTCCATAGAGCCTGGGATTCTCCATCTCCCACACTTCCACATTCTCCGATGAAATCACCTTCTCTACAACTACATCCTCTCCGGCCTTTAAAATCACGTCTTCCTCAACTGCCGCCTGGCCCTCCACCTGCACAGTCAGCTTGTAGGCTTTCTCCTCATCTGATACGGAATTTACCTTTACGGCAGTCCGCACCTTCCAGCCGTCTCCTTCCTTTACCGGAACAGCATGAACATACTCAATATAAGCGTCTTCCAGCTCCTCCAGCACAACGCCTCTGGAAATTCCTCCGTAGCTCATATAATCGTTAGGAACATGGAGGGCACTGGCTTCGCTGAAGGTATTGTCCGCATAGACCTCCAGTTTATGACAGCCCTCTTCCAGATCTTTTACCACAATAGAAAACGGGGTAAACGCATTGTAGTGGCTCCCCACTTCTTTCCCGTCTACGCACACCCTGGCCGTATGGCTTACTCCCTTAAACACCAGGCGGATAGTTCCCTTTGCCTCAAATTTCTTCGTAAAGACTCCGACTCCCCGATACGCCGAAAAATCCGGAAGGCTTTCCCAGCAGCACGGAACGGCAACGGGATAAACCCTGCCTTTCCATTCACCGGAACAAGGGGAAAATTCCCACAAGCTTTCGCTTAAAACTTTTGTCTTTCTGATTTTGTTGGTACAAAATGTCCTGATCATAGTTTCCTCCGCTATTCTTCATTTTTGCAACTGTCCGATACCTTCACAGTTCCAATTTTTCTATATTACATAGAAAGATTGATGTAATTCACAAACCAACTACATCAATCTCCCTGTCATGCTACTCTATTGAATCTACAATCTTTTTAATAAAGGAAAGGTCATTTTTAATCTTCTCTTCGGAGGTCTCTACAGAAGAGAAATCTTCAAATGTTACATATCCATCGTATCCCACAGCCTTAAGAGCCTTGAAGCATCTCTCAAAATCCGCATGTCCGTCTGTAAACGGCGCCCAGTCTGCCGCATATTTTTCTTTTCCGTCAACTTCCTTTTTCACCCACATGGCGTTCTTTACATGAACCAGATCCAGGTACGGCCCCAGAACCTCAAGAGCCATCTGATACTCCTCAAAGCCCTCATAGATAATGTTGCCTGTATCATAGATCACACCGATATACTTGGGATCAAAATAGGAAGCCAGACGGCGGGCGGAACTGGCTGCTGCCGTGATGGTTCCGTGATGCATCTCAAAATCAGCCTTCACCCCATGTTTTTTAGCCAGCTCTTCCACTTTCTTAAATCCTGCAACAGCCTCTGCAAACAGCTGAGTGTATCCCTTTTCCTTATCATACTTTAGTGCATTGACACGGATTCTGCTGCATCCCATCTTCTTCGCCGCAATCATGCAGCTCTCAATCTTAGCAGGATCCATAGAGCAGTCCAGATAAGTGGCCAGAGCATTGATCTCCAATCCATACTTTTCTGTCAAGGCACGAATCTCCTCTGCCTGCTCCTCTACCTTGTTGATATCAACGGTACACAGGTTATTCCTCCAGTAAGACGGCTTCTCAGCCAAGATCTCCGGATCCGTAGGAATATCTGTCACACGCCAGTCCACACCATCATATCCGTTCTCTTTCAACTTCTCCAGAACCTGCTCCAGGCTCATCTCCGGAACACTTACGGTAAACAATGAATATTTCATCTCTATTTACACTCCCTCCCCTTAGGAATCTAACTTTCTTTTACTATTCTAACCTTTAATACCGGAACTTGCAACACCTTCTACGAAATATCTCTGCAGGAATGCGAACAGAATCAGCACCGGTATCAATGCAACAGTTGCAGCTGCCATGATCTGCGCATAGTTGGAAGAATACTGGGTATTGAACATTCTCAACATCAGCTGAACGGTCTTCTTGCTGGATGTAGATAAGTAAATCAACGGTCCCATGAAGTCGTTCCACTCAAAGGTAAATGAAGTGATACACAGCGTAGCGATAGCCGGCTTGGACAGCGGCAGCATCAGCCTGGCCCAGATACCGTACTCGCTTAATCCGTCGATTCTGGCTGCTTCCAGAAGCTCGGTGGGGATTCCCATAAAGAACTGTCTCATCAGAAATACGCCGGTAGCCGTAAATGCATGCATCAAGATAATTCCCAGATGGCTGTCTGTCAATCCAAACATGGTCATCATCTTAAACTGAGGAACCATGTACACCTGCCACGGAATGGAAATCGTCATTACATACAGCATAAAGATGGTATCTCTGCCTTTAAATTCCAATTTTGCAAATGCATAAGCCGCAAAACTGGATGTTACCAGCTGAAGAACCGTAGTACAGATCGTCAGTTTAAATGTATTTGCAAAGCCTGTCATCAACGGAACCTTTTTCCAGATTTCCTGATAGTTGCTCCACTGCGGATCCGCAGGAATCCACTTGATAGGGAACGAGAATACATCCTTTTCCAACTTTAAGGATGCCGAAATCATCCACGCAAAGGGAACCAGCATGATGACTGCCATAATAATCAATGCCACATAGATCAGCACCGTTTTCAATGTTTCCGAACCTTTTTTACTACCCGCCATGATTTAGCCCTCCTTTACAGATAACTTGTAAACCTCTTTTCAAATTTAAACTGCACCAATGTAACTGCCACAATAATCAGGAGCAGTATCATAGCAAGCGCACTTGCATAGCCGAATTTTGAGCTGACAAACGCACTGTTGTAGATATGGTAAGCCAAAACCTTGGTGGCCTCTCCAGGTCCGCCCTGTGTGGTAATATACATGGTATCATAGGATTTAAACGTGGATACCATTAAAAGTACCAGAATATAGAATGTGGTTGGTGTCACACACGGCCAGGTAATATTTATAAACTGCTGCCATTTATTGGCTCCGTCCAGGGATGCCGCCTCGTATAAATCTCTGGATACCCCCTGTAATGCCGCCAGATAAACGATCATGTAGTATCCCATGCCCTTCCATACGGTCAGACCAATGATAGTCGGCATAGCCCATGTGGTAGATGCCGCCCATCTCGGAGGATTGGAAACGCCCAGAGACATAAGCAAACCGTTGATAGGTCCTCTGTCCGGATTGAACAGGGCCATCCAAACCACTGCAATCGCAACCAGGGATGCTACATATGGGAAAAACAGTACGGAACGGAAAAATACGCGCCCCTTTAACGGTTTGTTCATCAGAATTGCCAAAAACAGAGACAACGCCATTGTAACAGGAACTGTCACAATTGTATAATAAAGGGTATTTTTAAGTGAAATCCAGAAACTGCTGTCTCTGCTAAACATATAAATAAAGTTTTCAAACCCCACAAATTTAATAGGATTTCCGGAATCCCACTCACAAAAACTAAGCAGCAAAGAACATACAATCGGAACAAAAGTAAATACGAAAAATCCGATTAAATTCGGCAGTATAAAAGAATATGCAACCAACGTCTTCTTTCTCTTTAATGCACTCTTGCTGACCGTTTTTTCTGTATTGCCTGACTTGCCCATAAACCAATATCCTCCTTCCCAAAATCGCAATCGCCCGGAGGCAGCTTTTAAAACCTCCGGGCGACCACTGTTTCACTTCTTATTCAGCTTCCATTCAAAATTACTCAAGAATCTCGCTTACTCTGTCAATCAGCTGCTGAACACCTTCCTCAACAGTCACGCTCTTGGTCATAATGGCACTGTGCTGCTCCTGCATAATCGTATCAATCTCTTTGTTCTGTGCATGCATCGGCTGCTCCATAACATTCTTCTCACAGGAAAGATATTTGGACAATCCTTCCGGTGCATTTGGGAACGTATCATGCAGGCTGTCAAAGATTTCGCCTACGGCGTCAGAGCTGTATCCCGGAACAATACCGCAGGATGCAAGAACCTTTGCAGAATCTTCGCCGCAGACATAGGAGATAAACTGCCATGCCTCTGCCGGATGTTTCGCATATGCGCCGATAGAAACAGGTGTCACACCACCGATGGAGTTCTCATTTGCCATGCCGTCATCGTTAGGCATTGCACATACGCCCCAGTTAAAGTCTTTTACATTCTCGCAAAGCATGTTGATGTACCAGGTACCAATCTGCAGCATAGCAACCTGCTGATTGTAGAATACACCGCTGTAATGAATGTTGGAGGATTTCAGTGCGCCGTAATCCTGTACCAGACCCTCATCCTGCATAGCAAGAATCTCATTGTAATAAGGAATCAGACTCTCATATGTAGTGGGATCGCAGAATACAAATTTCTCGGTTCTGTTGGGATACTGATATACGTTGGACGGCCAGGTATGTACATGGGCACCGTATACCTTATCATTGCCTTCTCCGCTGGTCATCTTGGCTGCCAGTTCATGATACTCAGCCATGGTCATGCCATCTTCCGGATACGGAACGCCTGCTGCGTCAAACAGATCCTTGTTATAGTAAATCAGGTTATTGTCATAACGGAACGGAAGGGCATAGGTGTGTCCGTCCAGGCTCAGCTGGTCAACCAGTCCGGAATAATTTGCCGGATCGAAATCAGCATCAGCTGCAATCAGATCATCCAATGCATAGATATGGCCCTGCTTGATCAGTGCGGACAATGCCGGGGTTCCTTTGGTAAATACAACGTCAAAGTCCTGCTTGCCGCTGAGCTGAGTAACAACAACGTTATCATACTCGTCAGCCGTAAACTCAACAACCTCAACCGTAATATTCGGATATTTCTCCTGGAATGCATTGATCATGGTCTTATAATATTCTGTGTTGGAATAATCCCACAGTGCAACCTTAAGTGTTACATCTTCGCCGGTTGCTTCCTTCACTTCTGCCTGTACCGGTGCTGCCGTGGTGGTCTCTGCCGGTGCTGCCGTGGTGGAGTCTCCGCCGCCGCTGCTTCCGCCGCTGCTGCTACCGCCGCCGCATCCTGCTAATGTGCCGACTACCATGGCAGCTGCCATAATTCCTGCTGCTAATCTTCTTTTTTTCATTTTACTTTCCTCTCTTTCCTGCTTTTTTATATTAAATTTAATTTAATATCACCTTCACGGTCTCGCCTCTGTATGTGACGGCTACCTCCGTCTCTCCTATCTCCACTGCCGGCTTGTCTGCCATCAGGCTTTCCCAGTCCTTGTGAAGATCCCCTGCCACGCTGGTAACAATGAGATGCTCTCCCGGCTCCAGCTCTGCCTTCACCGTGGGAATCACCGTCAGATTGTAAAACAGGTTGGTGTTGGCAAAGGGAATCTCAAGTTCCGCCTTTTCCCCTGTCTCGCTGACGATACCGCTGCTTCCCCAAGGGAAGCCTGCAAAAACACCGGTGTCCGTCTTATGAACATCCTTTGCCTCAAAACGACCTGTGGTTTTCCCAGGCACCACCTTGAAGCACTGCTCCTGAGGAAGTGCAAAACCGCCGTCCGCAATCTCGATGGCCTCCCGGTTCTTAATCTGATGAACCCGCACATGCCACGGAGAGCAAGGTACTATGGTACTGGTCACCTCCACCCCGCTTAAAGGACTGTATACCGTGGTAAGGCTTTTCTCATCTGCATGGAAATCAGTGATTCCGTAACGCATACAGTATCGGTTTTCTCCCTTACGGGAAAATGCCAGCGTACTATCAAACGCCCCGCTTTCCAGGGAATCTCCCTTGGAGATGCTGAAACCGAACTGATTGGAATATACAAACTTTTCATATTTGGCAGCGCTTTGTCCGTGATCTCCCCTGCAGTGCTGCCCGGTGACATAAGCCAGAAGATGATGATTTTCATCATGGGTAATCACCATGTGCGGATACTTCAAATACTTCTTAGGTTCATAAGGATACTCCTTAGGCTCCGCCGTCCAGAAGGGATGGTCGTCATTCAGCCCCAGCATGACAAATGCCTTGTTGCTCCAGTAAGGAGAGCCGGAACTGTTATAGTTCTCGCTCATGGCAATATTGGGATAACCGTATCCTATGGTCAAAGCACCCGCATTGTCAAAAATCGGCCTTCTCACCCAGGATTCCAGATTCCGAAGCACCAGATTCTTAAGCACTCCGTAATCCAGATCAAGGCCTGCATAAGCCATGCCTACGAAAGGTCCGCAGTGCGCATACCGATAGGTGAGACTTCTTCCGAAAGGAAGCTCCACACCGTCATTGGCAAACCAATATACAAAATCATGGAAAAACTGAGTGCTCCGGTCCTTAAATACCTGACACCGCTCCGGATCATATTCCTCCATCAGTTTGCTGTAAACTAATCCGTAAAAATGAATTGCAAAAGCCACATAGTAATCCACCTGCCCCGGACTTCCGTCGCAATACCAGCCGTCCCCTATGTAGCACTGCTCCACAATATCAAAATCCTCTTCCGTATTCTCTTTAGACCAAGGGAGCCCCAAAAGCCGAAGGGCCGTATTGGTCAGGATCCGGAAATAACGCCAGTTATTCTTCGGCATCTCATAATGATTGATCTGATCCAGCCAGTTGTACAGATTCTCCTGCTGTTTTTTAGTCAATTCCTGCCACAGAGCCTTAGGGTTAAG
>CAYWRB010000083.1:0-9437 GCA_964460025.1 uncultured Hungatella sp. | reverse complement strand
GGGTCCTGGAAAATAGCCTGCACCTGCTGCCAGTATGCTCTCTTTTCATCCGCCTTTTTTAACCGTATGGGCTGGCCTTTATACAGGATTTCTCCCTCCGTAGGCTTTATCAGCCCCATCAGCATGCGCATAAGTGTGGTTTTTCCACTGCCGGACTCTCCCACGATGGAAGCGATCTCTCCCTCATGAAAATCAAAGTCCACATGATTCACCGCAGTGACCGCCTTTTTTCCGCTTCCGAATGTCCGAGTAAGTCCACAGCCCTTTAACACGGATTTTGCACCGGAAGGATTATCGTTTATAGTCACGAGCATACACCTCCCTCAGCTCTTGTTCTCCTACATCACAACGGTAGAAGCGCCTGTCACCTTCCGTATGGTTTTCGCGGCCCTCATGAGCCTTGCAAAGGTTACCGCAGTACCGGCACCTGTCCGCAAAATGACATCCTTCTATGCGGTTTCTCAGATTCGGCGGCGCACCGGGGATACCGGTCAGCTGCCATTCCTTCGCCCCCTTTTCCGGTACGATAATGGATCCCATAAGCGCTTTGGTATAGGGATGAATGGAGTCAAAAATCACCTGCTTTGTGGTGCCATGCTCCACGATCTGTCCGGCATACATAATCATAATCTCATCCGTAATATGGCGCAGAAGAGGAAGCTCATGAGTGATGTAGATCACCGATTTCACAATTCCCATCTCCAGCATTTCCTTTATCATCTTCATCACCATCTTCTGTGACGTAACGTCCAGGGCGCTGGTGGGCTCATCGGCAATAAGCACCTTGGGATTAAGTATGGTGGACACTGCGATGATGACACGCTGCTTCATGCCTCCGGAAAGCTCGTTGGGATAGGCCGACATGGCCCGCTCGGGAAGGCCCAGAAGCTGAAACCGTTGCGCCAGCATTTCCCGAACCTCCTCCTTTGTCTTTTCCGGGCAGTGCTCCCTCATAATGTCTTTTACAAAGCCCAGAACTTTTTTCGTTGGATTCAGCGCATTCATGGCTGCCTGGGGAATGTATGCCAGCTCCCTGCCAAGATAGTTTTTCCGCAGTTCCTCATAGGGCAGCTCCATGATGTTTACGGAGCCCATATTAATCTGGCCGCCCAGGTAGGTGAGAGGCGGAAAATAGTATCCCATCAGGCTGAGGGCCAGGGTGGATTTCCCGCATCCCGACTCTCCTGCGATTCCCAATGCCTGCCCTTCTTTCAGGGAAAAGGAAACCCCTTCCACCGCATAGGTGTATCCGCCGAAGCGGGATTTGTAGGCTGTTCTCAAATCTTTTACCGTAAGTACATGTTCCATCCCATCAACTCCTTATCTTCGGATTAAAAATCTCGTCCATCCCCGAATTCATCAAATACATGGAAAATGTGATAAGAGATATGACGACAGCGCTTGGTATAAATGTCCACCATGCACCGATAGCCGGAGCAGAAAACATAAGCGCCCAATTCATCAAAGTTCCCAGTGAAACCGTATTCCGTGCCCCAAGCCCCAGCATAGCCAGACTGGCTTCCTGGAGAATGCTGTTGGCAATGGCCAGAATCACCGCCATCACCACGTAGGATGCCAAGTAGGGAAGAATCTCCGTGAGAATAATCCTGGGAGTGCTGTAACCGGTAATACGGGCAATATTTACATGTTCCCTGTTACGAAGACTGCTGGTCTGCCCCCGCACCGCACGGGCCATCCAGGGCCAGCCTGTAACGCCGATAATAAAAGCCGTTGTCAAAGAAGACTGTGAATCCAGGCTCATTGATATCAAAATCAGAATAATAAAGGACGGAATAACGATAAACATATTTGTGACAGCCGTGATCAGGTTATCCACAGTGCCTCCCATATAGCCTGCCAGGAGTCCCAGGCTTAAGCCTACAAGAGTGGTGATGATGCCTGCAATAAGCCCTACAAAAAGAGAGGTTCGGGTGCCGTATACCAGTTCCAGCATAGCGTCACGGCCAAAATTGTCGCTTCCCAAAATCAAGGTTTTTCCGGTATACGTAACGGTTCCGGGGGCTTCAAACCCCATGCTGAGCATTTCCGTCGGATCTCCGCTGTCAAAAACGGGATATATAAATACAAACAGCAAAATGGCGGACAAGATGCAAAGCCCTGTCATGAAGCGAGGGGATTTTACCAATAAACGTAGGTTGTTCATATCATTCCTCCTCCATCTGTGCTGCTTTGATACGTGGGTCAATAAGGCCGTATAGGATATCAATCACAAAATTGGCCAGCAATACCGTAATGGAAATAATAAGGGTACAGCCGGAAATCAGAGGATAATCCAGCTGACGGATGGCTGTAAACAGCCAATAGCCGATTCCCGGATAGTTAAATACGATTTCCGTAATCAAAGAACCGGATATCATGGTTCCAAGAGAAAGTGCCAGACCGCTGATCTGGGGGAGCATGGCATTGCGGAATACATAGCCCGTTATTTTCCGATCCGGCAGCCCCATCAGCTTTGCATACAATACGTAATCCGCATTCAGCTCATAGATTGCCATGGAACGCATTCCCAATGCCTGTCCTCCAATCATAATCAGCACAATGGAAAGCCAGGGAAGGGTGTGGTGCCGCAGTACGCTTCCGATAAATGCAAGATTAAACGAAGGAAGCAGGGACGGGTCGTAGCCGTTGCCCGCCGGAAATACTTTCATTCCGAATGCAAACAGATAAAGAGCAACTATGGCAAATGCATAGTAGGGAACGGAATTCAGATATAAGGAAACCGGATAAATGATCTTTCCCAGGGTTCCTTTCCGGTATGCCACATACGCTCCCATCAGGTTGCCCACAATCCATCCTACGATAATCGCCGGAATCTGAAGTCCTAACGTCCATGGTATGGCACTGGCAAGAATCGAACTTACACTTCTGGGATACCTGGAAAATGAGGTTCCAAGATCTCCCCTGAACAGATTCCTCACAAAAATCAGGAACTGCTGCCACACAGGCTTGTCTAAGTTAAACTCCTGCATAAAGCTTTCATAAATTCTGGTCATGGCATCCGTATTGCTCATACCCTGGGAAACTTTTCCCATAATCACATCCACAGGGTTCCCGTCTATCATTCTGGGCAAAAAGAAATTAAGCATCAGCACAATGACAAATGTAAGCAGATACCACATGACTTTTTTCAGGAAATACTTTTTATAGCTGCTCATCCATAATTTTCCTTTCTAAGAGCTTTCCGGCAGGCTCTTTTGGTCAGCCGGAAAGCAATGGCACACTCGTTTAAAACATGATCGCCTCAGCGGATTATTGACCTGCCGGCTTGATTTCATACAGGAACTTGATGCCGGCGCCGCGGTCAAGCATAGGAGGCACTTTGGAACCGTTGTCCGCAGTTGGGAAGTTGGTCCAATAAGTCTCGTTGAACTCATAGAACTGGAACGGACGATAGAAAATCGGGATAACAGGAGCTTCCTCCAAAAAGATCTTGTTCAGTTCCGTATGCAGCTCTTTTAACTCTGCCTCATCGGTTACGGACGGAAGCTGGTCGATAATCTCATCCGCACGGTCATTGGAGTAACGGCCGAAGTTGGAGAAGCTTAAGGATCCGAAGTCCGGAATCCCCTTGGAATACAGGGTATCCTTGTAGCGGTACCACGGCTGGGAAGGACGAGGATTCTCACCGATAATATTCAGGCACAGCTCAAACTCTCCGGTTCTGCGGTTGCTGCTGAATACGGCGGATTCCGGCATATCACTGATGATCTCCACACCCACTGCCTTCAGATTCTGAGAGATAACCTCTGCCGCTGCGTTCCAGTCGCTCCAGCCGTAGCCTGTCTGCAGAGACCAGGACATACGGGTTCCGTCCGGAAGAACTCGGATACCGTCAGAGCCTTTCTCCGCACCCATGGCATCCAGAAGCTCATTGGCCTTGTCCGCATCATAACTCCATATCAAATCTCCCAATGCATCCATATCCACATACCGATTCTCTACTCCGTCTGTCAGGCAAAGAAGAGGAGTGATATCTTTGGTATAACCGGACATTGCCAGTTCACCCACCTGCTTGTAGTTGATACCGTAAGCCAATGCCCGACGGACCTGTGGATCGTCAAGACCAGGCACGCTGGTATTGAAAACCATGGCAACCATACCACCCTCAAGATAATACGGCGCATCTTTTAAATACGTCTTGATGGCCGGGTTCTTGGCGCTAAGCTCCCAGATCTTGGGAATATATGCCTGAGCCAGATCCAGATTATTGCTGAGAAGGTCTGTGGTAACAAGGTCATTGGATTTATAAATAGGCTGAATCACATATTTAGGCGCCGGAAGTCCTCCAAAACGTACTACGCCCCAATAATTCTCGTCACGTTCCAGATAGACGCCCTGGTCATTGAAGCTGTGTACTTTGTAAGCACCGGAGCCTACCGGGTTGTCCATATTGTCAAATGCCCGGATCTTGCTTACGTCATCTCCCGCTTCCTCTGCCAAAGGCTCCCATATGGCTTTGGGAAGAATAGGAACCATCTGAAGGGAATCCAGGACAACCGGTGTATTCATATTGTCCGCTTTCTGACGAATGATAACCGTTTTCTCGCCTTCCGCTTCCACAGACGCAATGTTGCTCCAGTAGCTGCTCCACTGCAGGTCATATTTGTCTGCCAGCTCATAGCTGAACTTCACATCCTCAGCCGTCAACGGTGAACCGTCGTTAAAATGCGCTTCCGCATTGATCACAATTTTAATGCTGTTGTCATCCTGAACCTCATAGGAATCTCCGATCAACGGCTCCAGTTCACCGGTAAGCATATCCATCATAAACAGGGCTTCATACAGAAGATACTGCATCTGTCCTGCAGGCCATTCGCCGCCTGCGCCTACTAAAGGATTGAAGGACACCGGCAGCACTCCCATGCCGGAAAAGAAATATAAGGATTCTTCTCTGGGGAACTGGGTGGCAGATGCCTCAGGCTGAGCCTGTTCTCCCGATTCGGCAGCTTTGGAAGTCTCTGCAGAAGCAGCTTGTGTCTGTGCAGCCTGGGTCTGCTGTTGTGTTTCCTGGGAATTCTGCCCTCCGGAGCATCCGGCAAGCAGGGATAACGCCATAACAAGTGACAAAGTGACTGATAAAAATTTTTTCACAGCTTTTCCTCCTTCGTGTTTGATAACTGCTTTTTCGTTTCACTAAAACAGAACCTCTTTTCCGGTTCTAGCAGAAGTATAGATTGCTTCCAGTATCTGGGTTACTACCATAGCCTGTTCCGGCTTTACCAGAGCGGAGCTGCCGGTATCCAGGGCATCCAGCCACATCCGCGCCTCCACATCCGCCTCATTGGTTTCCAATGTTTGTCCGGGTACACCCGTATGACGCAGCAGAGGATATGTTTCGCTAAGCTCACCGCCAAAAACTCCATTGATGCAAACACCGTTATTCATGTCCGCCCCTGCCTTTGTACCGCAGAGAGTTACCTTCTGTTCCCTGGTATCCAGCGTATTCAAGGCCCAGCTGGCTTCCAGAAAAACCGTGGCTCCATTTTCCATCACAATGTAGCCAAAGGCCGAATCCTCTACCGTGATCTTCTGGTTATCCCATGGGCCGAACAGGTTGCCGGCTGTCTCTCCTGTTCCCAGTTTTCTGTAGACAGAGCCAGTAACACGCTTCGGTCTGTAATTGTCCATGATCCACAGTGTCATATCCAATGCATGGGTACCGATATCAATCAGCGCTCCTCCGCCCTGCTCTTCCTCGTTTAAAAAAACACCCCATGTAGGAATTCCTCTGCGCCGAACCGCATGGGCCTTGGCCATATAGATCTCTCCCAGGTGCCCGCTGTCCACCACGCCTTTCAGGTAACGGCTGTCCTGGCGGAAACGATTCTGATAACCGATGGTAAGCTGTCTGCCTGAACGCTTTGCGGCATCGCACATCTCCAGGGCTTCCGCACCACTGACAGCCATAGGCTTCTCGCACATCACATGTTTTCCGGCCATAAGAGCAGCGGTTGCTAATTTACAGTGTGTACGGTTAGGCGTCAATACATACACCACATCAATGTCCGAACGCTTAAGAACTTCCCTGTAATCGGTATATACGGACGCGTCCTTTGTTCCGTACCGGCTTGCTGCCGTCCGTGCCCGTTCCTCTTCCAGGTCGCAGAAAGCTGTCAGCTCTATGCGGTGTTTCAATTTCTCCAGTGCCGGCAGATGCTTTGTGTTTGCAATAAATCCACAGCCGATAACCGCTCCATAATGTACAGGATATCCCATAAGCCTCTCTCCTTTGTCTAAAAGCTATCATTGCTTCTGATAGTCAGATATTACTATTTTTCTTTTTTGATTACTACAATTTTTTTACTATGTTTTACAACTATTTTTCAATTCAAAGAGAATTATTCATCAATATATACAATGTCGCCAAATATATTCTAAAAAGCAGGCCCGGCCTTTGGACCGTTTCCGCCGAAGCGCCAACAAAAATCTTTACAACCGATTATCCCGCATTTATAATTAAAGGAATATCCGGTAACTATTTTTTATCATATGATTTTCTTATTTGGAAAAGAGCGGACGATGAAAACAGAATTATATATTGAAAATATTAAGAAAACACAATACGGCTTTACACATGAAAATGGCATGGCAGCCATTACCTTTGACGATAACCACCTGCAATGGCCCAATATGTACAGGCCTCATTCTCACCACATGCTGGAGGTATCGTTGATAAAAAGCGGAACCGGTGTCTATAAGATCGGCGACAAGTCTTACAAAATACACACCGGCGATATCTATGTCATAAACAATACCGAGGTACACAATATCGTCTTAAAAGAAGGGGAAGAGGTGGATAACCTTGTCATCCATTTTGAAACCTCTTTTCTGTGGAATTTCTATGGACAGGCTGAAGACGTCCAATTTCTCGATGTGTTCTTCAACCGGCATAAGGATTTCTCTCACCGGCTGGACTTTGAGCATCCGGCTGCCAGGGAAATCGCCGAATTGTTCCGGCAGATGCAGGAAACCTTTGTCTCCCAGCCCCCTTATTACAAGCTTCGTGTGAAGATCCTTCTTGAAAGTATTTTATACCAGATTCTGTGCAGCTATGGCTTTCGTGACTCGGATTCCAGAAACACAAAAGCGCTGTCCAACAAAGATTTGTATAAGATCAGCGAGATTATGAATTACATTAATTTTCACCTGGACTCTCACCTTACCCTGCCGCAGCTGGCAAAGATCGCGTGTATAAGCCCTGCCTATTTTTCATCTATTTTTAAACGGTATAATGGAATCACTTTGTTCGAGTATATCACAAAAAAACGGGTGGACTATGCCATTCAGCTCATAAAAACCACCAATAAAAGCTTGACAGAGATTGCCATATCCTGCGGATTTAACAGCAGTACCAGCTTTAACAAGGCCTTTGGCCGTGTCACCGGATTTCCGCCGTCCTCTTACCGCAAAAAGGAAAACTCCAGAGAAGGATAACGGATTTTAACTTATTTTCAAAAATGCTTTCCCTTTTTTGGATTGTAGCTTTGCCCTCTTGACGAATTGTCTTTTCCCTGTTAAAGATGAAAGAAAAGCCATGCATAAAAGGGCATGTGCAAAACAAAAAGGAGGAGTTTGTTGTGGGAAGAAAAGAAACGGTATTTGTAGGTACTTATACACAGCCTATCTTGTTTGGTACGGGCCAGGTTCTTCAGGGTAAAGGGAAGGGAATCTACCTGTATGAGCTGGATCTTGACACCGGCACTTTGGTTCAGACGGATGTGCTGCCTGATGTGGCAAACCCGTCTTACCTTGTATTAAGCGACGATCAAAAGACACTGTACGCAGTAAATGAACTAAAAGAATTCCAGGGTAAAAAAGGCGGTGCCGTAAGCGCTTTCTCCGTAAACCCTGAAAGCAAAAAGCTGACGTTTCTCAATCAGCAGCCTACATTGGGCACAGATCCATGCCATGTAGTCATAAGCAAAAACGGATCCCATGTGTTTGTCTCAAATTTTATGAGCGGCAGCATCTGTGTATATCCCATACGGCCGGACGGATCCCTGGGAGAGTATTCCCAGTTTGTGCAGCATGAAGGCTCCAGCGTAAATGAAAAACGCCAGAAGGGTCCTCATGCCCACTCCACTACTTTTTCCCCGGACGGCCGGTTTGCTTTTGTTCCGGATCTTGGCATTGACAGGCTTGTGGCTTATGAGCCGGATTATAAGACCGGAAAACTTGAGAAAGCCATCTCCTTCTCCACAGAGCCAGGAGCCGGTCCCCGCCATTGCGTCTTCCACCCAAGCGGCAGATTCTGCTACTTAACCAATGAGCTGGACTGCACCATCTATGCCCTGCAGTACAATCCTACGGAAGGGACCTTCCAAAAGCTTCAAACCGTTCCGCTGATGCAGGATGAAACCTTCCGCGGAGAAAACAGCGGCGCAGACATTCAGATCACCCCGGACGGCCGGTTCCTTTATGGCTCCAACCGGGGACACAACAGCCTGATCTGCTATGAGACGGATAGCCAGACCGGACTGCTCCGCTACGTAGGCATGACAGACTGCCGCGGCGGCGTTCCCCGCAATTTTGCCATTGATCCCACAGGAGCCTATGTTATCGTCGCCAACCAGGACACGGACAATATGGTCGTATTTTCTATCCGCCAAGACGGCTCCCTGGATTATGTATCCGAAACCTTTGCCCCCACACCGGTGTGCGTGCGCCCTTATCTGATGGGCTAAGGCAATCAGATTTGGTTTAAATTCTCAATCCAAGTATGAGCCAGAGAAATCCAGACCTGTGCCTCCGGAATAATCAGCTGCTTTTCCAGGATTCCCGATGTCTCCTCGTTAGCCAAGGAAGAACCATGGCCTCCCCTGGGAAATACGTGAAGTTCAAAATTCACTCCGGCCCTTCTAAGAGCCCCGGCCAAAAGCAGCGTATTTTCAAGAGGCACAGACTGATCCTCAAAGGTATGCCAGATAAATGCGGGAGGCGTATTCTCTGTCACCTGAAGCTCCATAGATACCTTCTTCTCTCTATCCGGCTGATTCTCCCCTTCCCTGTCACCGGTCAATGCGTCCTCACCCAAAAGGTACTTAAAAGACCCCTCATGAGCATAGGGCCCGCTGGTAATCACCGGATAACAGAGAATCATTCCATCCGGCCTCACTTCTTCTTTCGTTCTTCCGATAGCCCCATAGACAAATTCCTGATTCCAAAAATTCCCCAGACTGCAGCACAGATGTCCTGCCGCCGAAAATCCGCATACCAAGATCCTATCAGGATCTACATGCCACTCCTCCCCATGCTCCCGCACAAGGGCCACGGCCTCTGCCAGTTCCAAAAGCGCAGTAGGAAAATGGTTGGGCTCCACACTGTAATCCAGTATAAAACTGTGATATCCCATGGATAAAAACTGCATGACCACCGGCTCGGCTTCCCTATCCGAACGCATCCGGTATCCTCCTCCG
>CAYWRB010000082.1:0-9445 GCA_964460025.1 uncultured Hungatella sp. | reverse complement strand
CTCCCATGACCATGTCCCTTCCGCCTCAGACGACGCCCTATATGGTGATTGTAAATATACCGGAGGACGCGAAAGCCGCCCAGCTTGTGGAAGCAGCCGGTGAGATTCAGGATGGGGAGAACGGGAAGACCTTGGAGGCAGCTGATGGTACGCAGTACAAGCTGGCCGAGGAGGTGGAGATTCTTCCGTATTTGACCAGGAATATTGTAATGCTGGAAGATATTGTGGAAGGCTCTAAGTGCCTTGTATGGCTGAATTCTGAAGAACTGGTAGAGAAGATTGTGTTATTTGCGGAGTGATTTTCCGTGTAAAATTTATTTTCGCCAGTAAAACATGTTCATAAAAATAAAAAATCCGTCCGGCGGCGTGTCCATCGGACGGATTTTTTGGCCGTTAAGGCTGTACTAGGTAGGCTTCCGCGTTTCTGACGCCGTATCGCTTGGCAGCTTTGTGGGAATCAAAAAAGATGTCAATATGTTTTCCTTTCACGCCGCTTCCACAATCTTCAGCAGTGTAGACGACGCCGTTGATCAACACTTGGCTGCCATAGGGAATGACTCTTGGGTCTACGGCTATGGTATGGTTAGCCGTAGGAACAGTGCCGGTGCTTGTCCGCCGTCCCCACCCGGAGCAGCAGATGCGGCATGGGCAGTAAGCGGTGGTTTTATAGGTCCCTAAAGAAGTGACGTTATTTCCGGCCAGACCGAAGGCAACCACTTCGTGGTCAGAGGCCAGGCTGTAGGTTCCTTCCTTATAATAAATGAAACCGTGAAGCGGAGTACCCTGGCTGGAGGCCTCAATGATATAGTCCGTATTTTCTAAGGAGCCCCAGTCGATTGACAGATGAAAGGCGTGAAAACCATTTCCGATGGAATTGGCGAAAAGGTCCTCCCGGTATTGATCTGCCATAACGGTCTCTTCCAGGACAACGGAGTTATCGGAAGCTTTTTTGACCACAACCCTTACCTCCACAGGTGTATCGGGCGAGGAACTGTCCCATGCCCAGCCATATATTTGTTTTTGAGCGCCTCCGTCCAGAAAGCCGCTTATGGAGGAGGCTACGGCCAGGCTTGTCCCTAAAAGCATCATTAGTGAAACTGCCAGTAAGACGGCAGTAAGTTTTTTCATATTCATTGTACATCTTCCTTTCTAAAATCTTATTTGGCACTATTTAATACAATGTAAATATATGTAATTAAAATGTAATATATACATAAAAATCAAATTTTTACCAGCAGAGATTCATTGTTTATGGCATTGTTCGTAAACAATACCGGTTCCTAAAAAAACATAAAAAAAGTGGCAAAAAATTTTCAAAAAGATGTTGACAAAAGAAGAGCGAGGGACTATATTAGGATATAGAAATTAGCACTCGATACTAATGAGTGCTAACAAGCTAAAAGCAGACAGGGAGAAAGGATGGGCGGAATGGAACTGGATGAGCGAAAGATAACGATTTTAAAAGCCATCATCAAGAACTATATGGATACCGGAGAGCCGGTGGGTTCCAGAACCATTTCCAAGTATATTGATTCCAAATGGAGTTCCGCCACAATCCGCAACGAGATGTCTGATCTTGAGGAGATGGGATATATTGTTCAGCCCCATACCTCGGCAGGAAGGATTCCTTCAGATAAGGGCTACCGGTTTTATGTAGACCAGATTATGCAGGAGAAGGAACAGGAAGTCACGGAGATACAGGAACTGATGATCCAGAGGGTGGACCGGGTGGAGCTGGTTTTAAAGAAACTGGCAAAGCTGCTGGCACACGATACGAATTATGCGGCGTTGATCAGTGGTCCTCAGTATCATCGGAATAAATTAAAATTTATCCAATTGTCAAAAGTGGATGTGGGAAAGCTTCTGATTGTGACGGTGGTGGAAGGGAATCTGATTAAGAACTCCATTGTGAAGATTCAGGAGGAGATTCAGGATGATGAGCTTCTGAATCTGAATATTCTGCTTAACAGTAATTTAAATGGCCTGACCATAGAGGAAATTAATTTAAATGTAATCAGCAAGATGAAACAGCAGGCCGGAAGTCACAGCCATGTTGTGGATCTGGTGCTGAATGAGGTGGCGGAGGCCATTAAGGCAGACGAGGATGATCTGCAGATCTATACCAGCGGCGCTACGAATATTTTCAAATATCCGGAGTTAAGTGACAATCAGAAGGCCAGCGAACTTTTAAGTACTCTGGAGCACACGGAGACCCTTCAGGAATTGGTCAACAATGTGAATGAGACAGAAAATGAGAATGGAATCCAGGTTTACATCGGAGAAGAGTCGCCGGTGAAAGCGATGCGGGACTGCAGTGTGGTGACCGCCAATTATGAACTGGGCGAGGGAATCCGGGGAACCATCGGAATCATAGGCCCTAAGCGAATGGATTACAAGAAGGTGCTGAGTACGCTGCGGACATTGATGACGCAGCTGGATGCCACTTTTAAAAATGAAGAAAGGTAGAGAGAGCAGTGGGTGAAGAAAGCAAGAAAGAACGTGTGATGGAAGAGGCAGAGAACATTGTCCATGAGACCTCACAGGAAAAACAGACCATAGATGCCAATGAGAATCCGGACCTGAATGAAAGCAATGCAGGAAATTGCCGTGGAGATTCGGAGCCGGGAGCACAGGCGGCAGACGGCGATGGAGCCGCTGATAAAGAGGCTGATGACGGCAAAGATGACAGAGATGTGGATGAGGCCGGAGAAGATACCAACACTGGTTCCGAAAAGGACGGCGTAGGAGAAAAGGATAAAAAGGGAGACACATCGGGCACAGAAAAGAAAGGATTTTTCGGAAAGAAGAAAGAAAAGAAGGATCCAAAAGATGCCCAGATTGAGGAACTGACGGACAGAGTCCGCAGAACCATGGCGGAGTTTGATAATTTCAGAAAGCGGACAGAGAAAGAAAAGTCCGCCATGTTTGAGATCGGCGCAAAGGATATTATTGAGAGAATCTTGCCGGTGATTGACAATTTTGAACGAGGCTTAGCCTCCGTGCCGGAGGAAGCAAAGGGCAGTGCCTTTGCAGAGGGCATGGAGATGATATATAAGCAGCTTTTAAAGAATCTGGAGGAAGCAGGGGTGAAGCCGATCGAGGCGGTGGGCCAGCCCTTTGACCCCAATTTCCACAATGCGGTGATGCACATTGAGGATGAGAATCTTGGGGAGAATGTGGTAGCCCAGGAACTTCAAAAGGGATATATGTACCGTGACAGTGTTGTGAGACACAGCATGGTGCAGGTGGCAAACTAAAAATTTCTTATTTCTATCTAAATATAGGAGGAAAAAACTATGGGTAAGATTATTGGTATTGACTTAGGTACAACCAACAGCTGTGTAGCTGTTATGGAAGGTGGAAAACCAACCGTTATCGCCAATGCGGAGGGCGTTCGCACAACCCCATCTGTTGTGGCATTTACAAAGACAGGAGAGAGACTGGTAGGCGAGCCTGCAAAACGTCAGGCAGTAACCAATGCCGACAAGACCATTTCTTCCATCAAGAGGCATATGGGCACGGATTACAAGGTAGATATTGACGGAAAGAAATATACTCCGCAGGAGATTTCCGCAATGATTCTTCAGAAGCTGAAAGCAGATGCGGAAAGCTATCTGGGTGAGACCGTAACAGAAGCGGTTATCACGGTTCCGGCTTATTTCAACGATGCTCAGCGTCAGGCAACCAAGGATGCCGGCAAGATTGCAGGCCTGGACGTAAAGCGTATCATCAACGAGCCGACAGCCGCAGCTCTGGCTTACGGCCTGGACAACGAAAAAGAGCAGAAAATCATGGTATACGACTTAGGCGGCGGTACCTTTGATGTTTCGATTATTGAGATTGGCGACGGTGTAATTGAGGTTCTGTCCACCAACGGCGATACCCGTCTGGGCGGCGATGATTTTGATAACCGGATTACCCAGTGGATGATCGATGAGTTTAAGAAGACAGAGGGAGTGGATCTGTCCGGCGACAAGATGGCTCTTCAGAGACTGAAAGAGGCGGCAGAAAAGGCAAAGAAGGAGCTTTCCACCGCTACTACCACCAATATCAACCTGCCGTTTATTACAGCGACCAGCGAAGGCCCGAAGCATCTGGATATGAACCTGACCCGGGCAAAATTTGACGAGCTGACTCATGACCTGATTGAGAAAACGGCGATTCCGGTACAGAATGCTCTGAAGGATGCAGGAATCACCGCTTCCGAACTGGGCAAGGTTCTTTTGGTAGGCGGTTCTACCCGTATGATCTCTGCTCAGGATAAAGTGAAACAGCTGACCGGACATGAGCCCTCCAAGACTCTGAACCCGGATGAGTGTGTGGCCATCGGTGCTGCCATCCAGGGCGGCAAGCTGGCAGGAGATGCCGGCGCAGGGGATATCCTTCTTCTGGATGTCACTCCTCTTTCCCTGTCCATCGAGACCATGGGCGGCGTAGCTACCAGATTGATTGAGAGAAATACGACGATTCCTACAAAGAAGAGCCAGATTTTCTCGACGGCAGCAGACAATCAGACTGCTGTAGACATCCATGTGGTACAGGGTGAGAGACAGTTTGCAAGAGACAACAAGACTCTGGGACAGTTCCGTCTGGATGGAATCCCGCCAGCAAGAAGAGGTGTTCCGCAGATTGAAGTTACCTTTGATATTGATGCCAACGGTATTGTAAATGTATCCGCCAAGGATCTGGGTACCGGCAAAGAGCAGCATATCACCATTACTTCCGGCTCCAACATGTCCGATTCCGATATTGAGAAGGCAGTGAAAGAAGCTGCTGAGTATGAGGCTCAGGACAAGAAGCGCAAGGAAGCCATCGATGCAAGAAATGAGGCAGACTCCATGGTATTCCAGACAGAGAAGGCTCTGGAGGAAGTTGGAGATAAGATTGATGTCAATGACAAGGCAGCTGTGGAAGCAGACTTAAATGCACTGAAAGAAGCCATCAACCGTGCTCCGGTAGAGGAGATGACCGATGCACAGGTACAGGATATTAAGGCAGGCAGAGAGAAACTGATGGCAAGCGCCCAGGCATTGTTTGCAAAGGTATATGAGGCAGCTCAGGGTGCGGCAGGAGCCGCCGGTGCAGGCCCGGATATGAGCGGCGCAGCAGGCGGTGCAGGACAGCCGGACGATGATGTGATTGACGGAGACTTTAAGGAAGTATAAATAGACACAGCTCATATTGGGGGACTGTTGTAAGATGAAAGGCCTCTCTGCCAAGGCAGAGAGGCGGACACGGCAGGGCCGTGGAGTCTGGTACGGCATTGTTGAAACAATGAGGGAGTACTGGTGAGATTTCGTCTTGCGGCAGCCCCTTGTGGTGCATAGAGCGGTGACTGGAAAGGTTCCGGGCGAGATGACGGTGAAACCGGAAGTCTGGGAAGGACTCAAGCAAGGCGGAAGTGAAATCGGAAGTCTGGCGAAGGGCCGCAGGGAACAGTTACTATGAATGGGAAAGGTAGACCGATATGGCAGAAAGTAAGAGAGATTACTATGAAGTCCTGGGGGTTCCTAAAACGGCAGATGATGCCGCTCTTAAGAAAGCTTACAGGGCTTTGGCGAAGAAATATCATCCGGATGCCAATCCGGGAGATGCGGAAGCAGAAAAAAAGTTTAAGGAGGCCTCAGAGGCTTATGCAGTCTTAAGCGATCCGGAGAAGAGAAGACAGTATGACCAGTTTGGCCATGCTGCTTTTGACGGTGGTGCAGGCGGAGGCGGATTTGGCGGATTTGGTGGTTTCGGCGGCTTTGACGGTGCGGACATGGGAGATATCTTCGGAGATATTTTCGGAGATTTCTTTGGCGGGAGAAGTTCCAGAGGCAGCTCACGCTACAACGGCCCCATGCGCGGCGCCAATGTGCAGACCAGCGTTCGCTTAAGCTTTGAGGATGCCATCTTTGGCTGTGAGAAAGAGATTGAGATTAATTATAAGGAAGAGTGCGCCTCCTGTCACGGAACCGGGGCAAAGGCAGGCACTTCCAAGGAGACCTGTTCCAAATGTAATGGTAAGGGAAAGATCATGTACACCCAGCAGACCATGTTTGGAACGGTCCAGAATGTCCAGAGCTGTCCGGACTGCGGTGGTACAGGTCAGGTTATCAAGGAGAAATGTCCGGACTGCCGGGGAACCGGATATATTACCAGAAGAAAGAAGCTGAAGGTTACCATACCCGCAGGTATCGACGACGGACAGAGCATCCGTATGGCAGGTTCCGGCGAGCCGGGAAGCAATGGCGGAGAGAGAGGAGATTTGCTGGTGGAAGCCGTGGTGTCCAAGCATCCGGTGTTTATCAGGAAGGAAATGAATATTTACTCTACGGTGCCGATTTCCTTCGCAAGAGCTGCTCTGGGCGGACCGATTATCATCAAGACTGTGGACGGCCAGGTGGAGTATGAGGTGAAGGCCGGTACTCAGACCGATACCAGGGTAAGGCTGAAAGGGAAAGGCGTTCCGTCGCTGCGGAATAAGAATGTCCGCGGAGATCACTATGTGACCCTGGTGGTGCAGGTGCCGGAGCGGATGAACGAGGAACAGAGACAGGCTTTAAGGCGGTTTGACGAGCTGATGACCGGGAAGATCACCAAGGATGAACCGGAAGAGGGCGGAAGGAAGAAGAAAGGGTTGTTTAAGTAACCTGTTTTCAGAGATTCACTTTATGAGTTCGGTGGTGAAGAGATCTGGGGAGCAGACGGAGATGAAGATGAAGGGATTGCTGTGTGGGGCGGCGGTTCCTTCTTTTTGTATATCATAACTTGAAGTTGCCCAAAAGATGGAGATATGATAAAGTATATGCAGCAGTATAGATGTTGGAAAGGATGGTGTGGATATGGGAATGTATGTAAACAGCCTTATTCCCTATGAGGCTTACAGTGCGATGGTATCCGATACTTACTTTGTGGATAAATCTCGTCTGATTGAGGGGTTGATTCCTGCTTTGGGAAAGAGAAATAATTACTTTTGTATTACCAGACCGCGTCGTTTTGGGAAAAGCGTGATGGCCAGTATGGTTGGTGCATTTTTTGAGAAGAATGTGGATAGCAGAGAATTATTTGATCGCCTTGCTATTGCGGATAATAAGGATTATCTGATTCATCTGAATAAACATAATGTGATTTTTATTGACTTCAGCAGAACTCCGGAGATGTGTGATGATTATCGGAGTTATATTGTCCGTATTTCTGATGGAATCAGGGAGGATTTGGTATCAATCTATAAAGATATAGAAATTCGTATGGAGGATGCTGTTTGGGATGTTCTTCAGAAAATTTTTTTAAAAACAGGTGATAAATTTATCTTTGTTATGGATGAGTGGGATGCAGTGTTTCATATGTCATTTATTTCTGAAGATGAGAGAAAGGAGTACCTGCTGTTTTTAAAAAATCTGCTGAAGGATCAGGTGTATGTAGAATTGGCTTATATGACCGGTGTGCTTCCTATAACTCAGTATTCCAGCGGTTCAGAGTTAAACATGTTTGTGGAATATAATATGATCAGGAAAAGAAAATTTAGCGAATACTTTGGATTTTCGGAAAAAGAGGTTGACAAGTTATATGAAATATACAAGAACGAGTCAGAGGAGCCGAGGATAACCAGAGAAGACCTGCAAATCTGGTATGACGGATATTATACTATAACCGGAAAGCGGCTGTATAATCCACGGTCGATCGTGTGCGCGCTGACAGATAATGAATTGGCAAGCTATTGGACCAGTTCAGGCCCTTATGATGAGATTTTTTATTATATCCGGAATAATATAGAGGCTGTAAGGGATGATTTGGTGCTGATGCTGTCGGGAGAAGGGGTGGAAGCAAAGATTTATGATTATGCAGCCGTTTCCATGAAACTGGAGACGAAAGATGAAATCTACTCAGCCATGGTGGTTTATGGACTTTTAACTTATGAGGATGGAAAGGTATTTGTTCCTAACAGGGAGATTATGGAACAGTTTGGAAAGATGTTGATGACGAAGGACTCCCTGGGGTATGTGCATCGTCTGGCGAAGGAATCCGAAAAGATGCTGAAGGCTACTCTTGCAGGAGATACGAAGACTATGTCAGACATATTAAAGTATGCACATGATACCGAGGCGCCTATTTTTTCCTACAACAGCGAGGCGGAATTATCGGCAGTTGTTAATCTGGTTTATCTGGCAGCCAGGGATAATTACCGTGTTGAGCGTGAAGATAAGGCGGGAGAAGGTTATGTAGATTTCATTTTTTATCCGGAACGTAAAGATGCGGACGGGCTGATTTTAGAGTTGAAGGTAAACGGCACGCCGGAGGATGCCATTCGACAGATTAAGGACAGGAAATATGTACTGAGATTTAAAGGAAAGCTTGGAGAGGCACCGAAGTATACGGGAAGGATTCTGGCGGTTGGGATCAGTTATGATAAAAAAACGAAGAAGCATTTTTGTAAGGTAGAGGCGTTATAAATACAGTGATTTATAAGAAATATCTTCTTTGCAGTACGAAACGAGTATAGTACTGTGAAGGGGATATTTTTTATGGTAATGCATTACGGTCTTTTCTTATCAATGGGGCTATAGATGTTGGTAATAGGGGATTTTTAGTGCCTGATAAAAAAGAAAAATAATTCTCAAAAAGTGTACATTTTGAGAAAGAAAAACAGAACCTGAAAACACATACATTCTATTATATTATCGTCAAAAAATCAAGAAAATTAATCCCTTTTTCTGTCTAATTTATACCATGGAAATTTTTTCTCAAAATGTACACTTTTTGAGAATACAAACAACCGGAGCATATTGCCTGAAATCCTGTTTTTATTTGCCGGAAGGGAACGAATATGCCGTCAGACAAGCTATGCAAGACAATCCACCAATACAGCAGCAAGCCGATTTCAGAGGGAGATATGAGAAAACTTCTGGAGATTGCGGAGGATTACAAGAAGGTAAAGAGCTACGTGTATGCACGTTTTGGCGGAATCGGCAGTTTGTCTAAGCTTTATCCCGGTTATACGGTGCAGAACGAGATGACAAAAAGCGGTCTGCGAGGGGAGTTGGGGCTTCCGTCCGTATACTTTTACCTTGCTGTTTTCGAGGCATTGGGGGACATCAAAGGCATATGGACCAACACAAAAATAAAAATAGCTAAGCTGGCAGGGCAGAATGAGGGGCTTACAGAGGAAGAAAAGCATTATCTGAGATTTATTTTAAAAATTAACAATGCATTCGATGCAGTATTAAACCGCAAACCTGTAGAACTTCAGAAGAACCTGCAGGAACAATATGACATGCTGGCGGAAAGGGTGGATTCAGATAAAATCCATCGATATCTGTGCCGGCAGGTCCGAAAATATCATAGTGCGTTGAATTCCGCAGAAGCAGATGGCTTTGCCATAACAGAGAGAGCATACCGTTACGGAGATCATGGTATTTATATTTCCATAAAAGAGAAGCGGAAACGTATTTTTGTGCCGTTG
>CAYWRB010000081.1:0-9508 GCA_964460025.1 uncultured Hungatella sp. | reverse complement strand
ATGGATCTGGATGCTTCCGATGAACAGCTGGACTGCCCGTTTTTGTTTGCCTCTGCGAGAGAAGGATATGCTAAGAGGAATCTGGAAGATCCCAATGTGGATATGAGTCCGCTGTTCGAGACGATTATTGAGCATATTCCGGCTCCGGAAGGAGATCCAGAGGCGGGAACTCAGGTGCTGATCAGTACCATTGACTACAATGAGTATGTGGGCCGGATCGGCGTGGGAAAGGTGGATAACGGAAGTATTCGGGTCAATCAGGAGTGCGCTCTGGTCAATCACCATGATCCGGATAAACTGAGGAAAGTGAAGATCAGTAAGCTGTATGAGTTTGACGGATTGAATAAAGCGGAGGTGCAGGAAGCAGGGATCGGCTCCATCGTAGCCATTTCCGGTATTACGGATCTGCATATCGGAGATACCTTGTGTTCTCCGGAACATCCGGAGTCCATTCCGTTCCAGAAGATTTCAGAGCCTACCATTGCCATGAATTTTATGGTCAATGACAGTCCCTTAGCAGGGCAGGAGGGCAAATATGTTACTTCCAGACATATCAGGGAGCGTCTGTTTCGGGAACTGAATACGGACGTAAGCCTGCGGGTGGAAGAGACGGATTCTCCGGACTGCTTTAAAGTCTCGGGCCGCGGCGAACTGCATCTGTCCGTTCTCATCGAGAATATGCGCCGGGAAGGCTATGAGTTTGCAGTCAGCAAGGCGGAAGTGCTGTATAAGTACAATGAGCGCAATCAGAAGTTAGAGCCTATGGAGCTGGCTTATATTGATGTGCCGGAAGAGTTTTCCGGTTCTGTTATCCAGAAATTGACAACCAGAAAGGGCGAGCTGCAGGGCATGAGTCCGGCCAACGGCGGCTATACCAGGCTGGAATTTCTGATTCCCTCCAGGGGACTCATCGGATACCGGGGTGAATTTATGACCGATACCAAGGGTAACGGAATCATGAATACCATTTTCGAAGGCTATGCCCCGTATAAGGGAGACTTAAGCTACAGAAAGACCGGGTCACTGATCGCTTTTGAGAGCGGAGAGTCTATTACCTATGGACTGTTTGGGGCTCAGGACAGGGGAATTCTGTTTATCGGGCCGGGAGTGAAGGTGTATTCCGGTATGGTGGTGGGACAGAATCCCAAGGCTGAGGATATTGAGATCAATGTGTGCAAGACAAAGAAATTAACCAACACCAGGTCCTCCAGTGCCGATGAGGCCCTGAAGCTGACTCCGCCTAAGGAGATGAGCCTGGAACAGTGTCTGGATTTTATTGATACGGACGAGCTTCTGGAGGTTACGCCGAAGAATCTGAGAATCAGAAAGAGGATTCTGGATCCGACTTTGCGCAAGAGAGCTTCCTTTAAAAAAGAATAGATGGTTGTATGGAGGAAAGGCAGTCCGCAGGGCTGCCTTTATGTTTTTTTTCGCCCTACCTCTTCCCATTTTAACGATTCTGTGTTAAAATATCTTTGGATAGGTTTTCTTATTATCAATTTATTCTGAAATTTCAGTGATTTATCATGAAGAATGGATCCCCAGTTAAGTTTTCAAAATGAATCTTAAGAATTCTGTTCTTTTTTATTCATACCAACGTTTATTTTTAAAGTCGCAGGCGAAGTGTGTCGAATTTTTACGAACGCTTTTTGTCATTCCCCGGGGAATTTTTTCATAGACTTATTAATAGCTACCAGGCTAACAACAAATAAGGGATTGAAGAGGAGAAATACTATGTCAGAAAAAGCCATTGAAAACAACAAAGTCAGTGTTATTGGGAAGATTGTTTCAGGATTTACGTTCAGCCATGAAGTGTTTGGAGAGGGATTTTATGTAGTGGATTTGGAGGTTAACCGATTAAGTGATCAGGCGGACATCATACCTCTTATGATCTCGGAGCGCCTGTTGAATGTTTCGGAGGACTATATGGGCTGTACCGTGGAAGCCATAGGACAGTTCCGTTCCTATAATCGCCATGAAGGCGCCAGGAACCGTCTGGTGCTTTCCGTGTTTGTCAGAGAAATCAATTTCATGGAAGAATTTACAGATTATACAAAGACCAATCAGATTTTTTTAGACGGATATATCTGCAAAGTCCCTATCTACCGCAAGACGCCTTTGGGAAGAGAGATCGCGGATATCCTGCTGGCGGTAAACCGCCCTTATGGGAAATCCGATTACATACCATGTATTGCCTGGGGGAGAAATGCCAGATATGCCGCCGGGTTTGAGGTGGGTTCCAGGGTCTGTATCTGGGGAAGAGTGCAGAGCAGGGAATATACCAAGAAGATCAGTGATTCCGAATGTGAGAAAAGAGTGGCATATGAGGTTTCTGTCAGCAAACTGGAGTATGGCGAATAAACTGCCGTTACAGTTTGGCCGGAGGCCGATCTGTAACATACTATTACGCTGATACCAGGAGAATTGTTGCAAAAATCAGAAAACTATGGTAGGATAAACAGATAGTACAAGATGAGGTGCAAATGAATGAAACATGGAAGTGTGGAAGTGATATGCGGAAACGGCAAAGGAAAGACGACACTGGCGGTAGGGAAAGGTGTCGTGGCTTTAACCCAGCATAAAAAGGTGATCATGATCCAGTTTTTAAAGGGAAGTGCCAATAAAGAGGGATTGGAGATTTTACGGAATCTGGAGCCCAATTTAAAGATATTCCGCTTTGAGAAGTCCGATCTGGTTTTTGCCGATTTGTCTGAGGAAGAGAAGGCGGAAGAACTGATGAATATTCGCAACGGCTTTAATTTTGCCAAGAAGGTAGTTGCAACGGGAGAATGTGATCTTTTGATTTTGGACGAGGTCCTTGGAATTATTGACCAGAATATTATAAATGTGGAGGAGTTTGAGAAGCTGCTGGATGCAAGACGAGATGACACAGGTCTTGTGATGACCGGGAACGTACTTCCGGAAAAACTGAAACCTTATGTGGACATTATTTCCAGGATTGAGTATATTGAAGTTGACAAAGAAGGATAAGAATGTTAGACTTTAAGAACTGGCTCTGGCCGGTTCTTTTTGTTGTCAAGCATCCGAAGAAGCTGCCGGCGGCAGGTTCTTTCGGTATCAGGGAAAACTAAAATAGGCGTAATGGAGGATAATTATCATGGCTATTTTTGAAGGAGCGGGCGTGGCATTAATCACCCCATTTACCAGTACCGGCGATGTGAATTATAACAAGTTAGAGGAGATTTTGGAAGAGCAGATCGCAGGCGGGACGGATTCCATCGTGATCTGTGGGACTACCGGAGAGTCTTCCACCATGTCCCATGAGGAGCATCTGAACGTGATTCGTTATGGATGTCAGGTGGTGAAGGGAAGGATTCCCGTAGTGGCAGGCACAGGTTCCAATTCTACCAGGGAAGCAGTATATCTGTCAGAGGAAGCGGAGAAAGCAGGAGCGGACGGACTTCTCTTAGTGACTCCTTACTATAACAAGGCAACACAGAACGGCCTCATAGCTCATTATAAGACGGTGGCCCAGTCTGTGAAGATTCCGATCCTTTTGTACCATATTCCGGGGAGGACCGGCGTGACTATGAAACCGGAGACGATTGTGACCCTGTGCAGGGATGTTCCCAATATTGTAGGGGTGAAGGAAGCCAGCGGAGATATTTCCTCTATGACAACCATGATGAGCATGGCCGACGGATGTGTTGATCTGTATTCCGGCAATGACGACCAGATCGTACCCCTTTTGTCCATCGGAGGAAAAGGCGTAATTTCCGTTCTGTCCAACGTGGCTCCCAGACAGACTCACGATATCTGTCAGAAATTTTTTGACGGAGACGTAAAAGGAAGTATGGAGATGCAGCTTCAGGCGATTCCGCTGATTCATCAGCTTTTCTGCGAGGTAAATCCGATTCCGGTAAAGGCTGCTATGAACCTTATGGGGAAAGAGGTAGGACCCTTAAGGCTGCCCCTTACGGAGATGGAGCCTCAGAATCAGAAGACACTGGCTGCCGCTATGAAAGCCTATGGGATTCTGTAGGAGGAGCCGTTGGTATGGTCAGAATAATTTTATATGGATGCAACGGAGCCATGGGACAGGTAATTACCGGTCTGGCCTCCGATTACACAGATATTCGGATTGTGGCGGGGATTGATTTAAATCCGGAGAAGAAGCATGATTATCCGGTCTATTCTTCTTTGGAGGAATGCATGGAGGAAGCAGATGTGATCGTAGATTTTACGTCTGCGGCGGCAGTTGATCCTCTGCTTACATACTGCGAATCCAGAAAAATGCCCCTTGTGTGCTGTTCCACGGGACTTTCCCAGGAGCAGGTTCAGAGGCTTGAGCAGTGTGGGAAGAAGACAGCGGTACTTCGCTCCGCCAACATGTCTTTGGGAGTGAACCTGCTTTTGAAACTGGTAAAGGATGCGGCCAGAACCCTGGCAGCGTCAGGGTTTGACATCGAGATTGTAGAGAAGCATCATAACCGGAAATTAGATGCTCCCAGCGGTACGGCTCTTTCCTTGGCAGATTCTATCAACGATGCCATGGATCATCAGTATCATTACCAGTATGACAGAAGCGAAAGGCATGAAAAGCGGGATAAGAAAGAGATCGGTATTTCGGCGGTTCGGGGAGGCTCCATCGTAGGGGAACACGATGTGATCTTTGCCGGACAGGATGAAGTGGTAACCATCAGCCACACAGCATATTCCAGGGCAATTTTTGGAAAGGGCGCCATAGAGGCCGCCAGATTCCTGGCCGGAAAGCCTGCAGGGCTTTACACCATGTCTGATGTGATTTCCTGTTAAATTTTGGAAACAAATTCCAACATACAACATTCTCCTTTGACACATACTAAACTCAGAATCAAAGAAAGGAGAATGCTATTATGAAAAAAGTCAACAAACTTTGCATCTTTATGTTTTCCGTTGTTTTAATGACTGGCTGCAGCCGAAATGATACGGGCAATGGCAGCAGTTCGACCAAAGCCACCACACAGGCATCGACCCAATCCTCTTCCGGTGATTCATCTGCCAACGGAACCTCTTCTTCCAATGAGAGCAGCAGTTCTTCTTCCAATAAGAACAATAGCGGCACAGAAGAAAGCAGTACGGGTGTCATTGACGGCCTGGTAGATGATGTGGAAGACGGTATCGATGACATGATGGATGGAACAAAGGACAGCAGAAGCACAGGTGAAAATAACAAATAGTCAGTCCTCTAGTGTAAAAGCTCTGCCGCGGTCTCGGCCGGTACGGAAGCAATGTGCCCACGCCTGAGACCGCATGAACTTTTACGGACCTGAAACAGAAAGGTCAGTCTTTTATGATTCTAAAATTTTATCCCTCCAAATCATGGAGACGATTTCCACATAGAACATGTTCACCACATATCATACGAAAAATCTGTTACGGAGCATTGATCCTTGAGGCTGCGATTTTGATCAGGGATTTTAAATCCGCCCAGATCCATGTGTATCAGGAAGAAATTTATCAGAAGGTTTTTACGGAAGAAGGCAGCCTTCTGGAGCAGTGTTTTGGCGTCCGTCTTCGAGTCGAAGAAGGCGTGGTGGAATTTTATCGCAGTGATCAGTGGAGATAAAAAATCTTAAAAAAATTTTAAATTTTTCTCAATTTTCTTGATTTATTTTTCATTTTATGTCTTGATAGGAACCAATGGAAATGTTATACTCTCACTATATTCTGAACAGACTTTTGATTCACATATTTTTTGTAAGTCATTTGATTTGTTGATTTCAGATGACTTGTGAAAGTATGTGTTTTTTTGTCTTATTGAGAATCCTAAATAAATTTATATAGGGAGGTACCATAATGAATAAGGGTACAGTTAAGTGGTTCAACGCAACAAAGGGGTACGGTTTCATCACCAATGATGAGACAGGAGAAGAGGTTTTCGTTCATTTTTCCGGCATTGTAGCTGATGGCTACAAGACTCTGGAAGATGGCCAGAAGGTGACCTTCGACCTTGCAGAAGGTAACCGTGGTATGCAGGCTGTAAATGTACACGCAGCATAAGCAAGCGTAATGTTACATCAGCTGTAGATCGGACCTCCAGGCATGTCACGAATGGTATGCCTCAGAAGTGAAAGCATTCCTGGCAAGAATTGTCTCGAAGGTTTTCACAGAAGTAAGAGCCATAGTTTCGCATTGTACATGTACATAAGCGGGATTAAGGCTCTTTTTCTGTGTGCGCATTCATGGCCCTTTATCATGCTAGTACTGCCTTGCATTAATTCTCGAGTAAATAGCACTCGCTATCCGCACCCTCTGCACGCCTGCGAAGCTAGACGTAGGCACCACTACGCCGTCGCTTCGCAGACGCACAGATGGCACGAATATCAAGCACTATTTACTTCGAGATTAATGCAAAGCAGTACTAGAATGAAAGCGCTTACAAAAAGTACTTGCATTGTATTCCCAAATGTTGTATAGTTATGATAAAGGAAAATGTAAGCACTTACAATATCATAATATGGAGGTTGAAGATAAGATGAGCGGTGTCAAAGAAACAGTGATTCAGTTTGGCGAGGGCGGATTTTTAAGAGGATTTGTGGATTACTTTTTTCAAAAATTAAAAGATAAGGGAATGTTTGACGGATCTGTGGTGATTGTGCAGCCCATTGAAAAAGGCATGTGCGAAATGTTAGAAAAGCAGAATTGCGAATATAACCTGTTTTTAAGAGGGATTGACGACGGGAAGGTGGTAGACGAACATACCCATATTGATATTATCTCCAGATGTGTGAATCCATATGTGGACAATGAGGCCTATCTGGCCCTGGCCGAGAATCCGGATTTCCGTTTTATCGTATCCAATACCACGGAGGCCGGGATTCAGTTTGTGGAGGACAACAAGTTTGAGGATGCTCCGGCCAAAAACTTTCCGGGAAAATTGACTCAGCTGTTATATAAGAGGTTTCAACTGGGGCTTAAAGGGTTTATTATTCTGTCCTGCGAATTGATTGACCATAACGGGGAGGAATTGGAGAAGTGCTGTCTTCAGTATGCTGAACTTTGGAATTTAGGTGAGGAGTTTAAGGAGTGGCTGACAAGGGAGAACGATTTCTGTTCTACGCTGGTAGACCGGATCGTAACCGGTTTTCCAAGGGATGAACACAAGGCTCTGTGTGAGAGAATCGGGCAGCAGGATAATATGATGGATACGGCCGAGATCTTCCATCTGTGGGTAATTCAGGGCGATCATGAAGACGAGCTTCCTCTTCAGAAAGCTGGCTTCCACGTGGTCTGGACGGACAATGTGGATCCATATAAGAAGAGAAAAGTCAGAATTTTAAATGGCGCCCATACCTCCATGGTGCTGGCGGCCCGCCTTTACGGTCTTGAGACTGTGGGAGAGTGCTTAAAGGATGAGAAGGTTTCCGCTTTGCTGAAGAAATGCATTTTTGAGGAGATCATTCCCACCATCGGTGATACGGAGGATAACCGTCAGTTTGGCGCAGCGGTTCTGGAGAGGTTCTCCAATCCGTTTATTAGGCACCTGCTTCTGTCTATTGCGTTAAACTCCGTGTCCAAGTTTAAGGCCAGAGTGCTGCCTACGATTTTAGAGTATAAAGAGGCTAAAGGTTCCTATCCACAAGGGTTGACCTTCTCCTTGGCCGCGCTCATTGCATTTTACCGGACGGATGAGGCCAATGACGACGAGGCGATTATGGCTTTCATGAAGGAGGCGTCCGTGGCGGATATCCTTGCAAAGGAAGAGTATTGGGGACAGGATTTAAGTGAGCTTCTGCCTCTGGTTCAGGAATACTATGACCTGATTGAAGAAAAAGGCATGGCTGCCGCTTATGATGTGGTGCTGTCTAGATAAATAGCCGAACGTTAATTAAATGACATTGGTTCAGATAGGTATGCGAGTTTACCGCGCTGACCATACGAAAACAAAGTAACCACAAGATAATATAATAAATATGAGGAAGAAATACGGATTGTAATGAAAAATGATTGTATTTCTTCCTTTTATGATTTATAATCCTACTGATGACTTGGCAGGTGATGAGTCACGGCTCGTGCCGATTCAGCTTAGGTAAGAGGATAAATTGTGAGAGGACAGGTGGATACCCATGGAGAAAAAAGAATTATTGTACGAAGGAAAGGCAAAAAAGGTTTTCACGACCGAGGATCCGGATGCTCTGATTGTGTCTTACAAGGATGATGCAACGGCATTTGACGGGCAGAAAAAAGGAACGATCGTAGGCAAGGGCGCCATCAATAATCGTATGACCAATCATATTTTTAAGCTTCTGGAGGCGGAAGGTGTCCCGACTCATTTGATTGAGGAATTAAACGATAGAGAAACCGCAGTAAAAAAGGTGGAGATTGTTCCGCTGGAGGTGATTATCAGGAATTTTTCTGCCGGCAGCTTTGCGAAAAAACTGGGGATGGAAGAGGGGATCAAGCTGCTTTCTCCGACTCTGGAGTTCAGCTACAAGAACGATGACCTTCATGACCCGTTTATCAATGATTACTATGCGCTGGCATTGGGACTTGCTACCAGGGAAGAGATCGATGTGATTACCAAATATGCCTTTAAGGTCAATGAGGTGATGCAGAAATATTTTGCCAGCCTTGGAATTGAGTTGATTGACTTTAAGATTGAGTTTGGCCGTTATCACGGACAGATCATTCTGGCGGATGAGGTGTCTCCGGATACCTGCAGGCTGTGGGACAAGGAGACCCATGAGAAGCTGGATAAGGACAGATTCCGCAGGGACTTGGGCAATGTGGAGGATGCATATCAGGAAGTGTTCAGACGACTGGGGATTCAGTAGTACTAGCCATTCGAGACTTTTATAGTAGACATGACAGGATGAAAAAGGGCTGAAGACTTATGAATGACGATCAAAATTTAGAGAAGCTCCATGAGGAATGCGGAGTTTTTGGCATGTATGATTTAGATGGTGGAGAGGTTGCCTCCACCATCTATTATGGTTTATTCGCACTGCAGCACAGAGGGCAGGAAAGCTGCGGCATTGCGGTCAGTGACACGGAGGGGCCTAAGGGAAAGGTGTCTGCCCACAAGGGAATGGGGCTGTGCAACGAGGTGTTTACGCCGGAGGCCTTGGGACAGCTTCATGGCAACCTTGGAGTGGGCCATGTACGGTACTCTACGGCAGGCAGCAGCAGCCGGGAGAATGCACAGCCGCTGGTGCTCAATTATGTAAAGGGAACCCTGGGGCTGGCTCACAATGGCAATCTGGTCAATGCACCGGAGCTGCGAAGGGAGCTTGAGTACAACGGCGCTATTTTTCAGACCACCATTGACTCGGAGGTTATCGCATACCATATTGCCAGGGAGAGGGTGAAATCTCCGGATGTTCAGACTGCGGTGATTCAGGCCATGAAGAAACTGAAAGGCGCATATTCCCTGGTTATCATGAGCCCCAGAAAGCTGATTGGAGCCAGAGATCCCTATGGATTTAAGCCTCTGTGCATCGGCAAGAAAGACAACGCCTACATTCTGGTGTCGGAAAGCTGTGCATTGGATACCGTAGGCGCGGAG
>CAYWRB010000080.1:2600-9518 GCA_964460025.1 uncultured Hungatella sp. | reverse complement strand
CGGGATTGAGAAAGGCTTTTCCTTTGATAACGGATGAGGATACGGATGCGTTGGAGAAGATGGTAAAAAGCCATATCATCAATAAGGATAATATTGTGTCCAACAACTGGGCCAGGAACAATGTATTCCATACCTGTCTTTATTCCCTCAATGGCAACGGATATGGGTATCAGCTTCTTGACCAGCTGATTAAACAGAGTTCCCGGTATATTTCACAGTACTTTCATGCCGCGTGGCAGAAGGACAGGGAGATGCGCGGGGAGAACCATCTTTCCGTTGTGCAGGCATTGAAGGAGAAGGATATTGACAAGGCTTGTAAGATGCTGGAGACGGATATTCTGGTTGTGAAGAGGGAGATATTGGAGCTGCATTCTATGAATTAATGGGAATTTAAAAGAAGGACATCGGAGATTGCCGAGAGCCCTTCTTTTTTTGTATGTTACAGTCGGAATAACGGAAGGATATGGTTGCTTAAAATAGATGAGATGGTTTATAATGTAAAGGAAATCGATGAGTTGGACAGTTGGACGATTACAAATGGGAAAAGGACTTGAATGATGAAGAATAATACTTCTTTGCGCAGACCGGAGCTGGACGTAGCCAAAGGATTTGCCCTGTTTTTGGTAGTGTATGGACACATATTAAACTCAACCTCCAGATTGTTCTGCTGGATTTTTATGTTTCATATGCCGGCGTTTTTCTTTCTGTCCGGAATGACCTTTCGGCCTGAAAAGTACAAGAACTTAAAGGAGTTTCTGAAGGAAAAGTGGAGAAGGCGGCTTGTGCCCTATTTTTTGATTACAGGGATTGGTTTCGTGATCTGCATGGTGTGGCCTCCCTACCGTCAGCCTGTTCTGAACAGAGGATGGAAGGATATGCTGATGTGGATTTTTTATTATGGGCAGCCTAAGGAGCTTTATATCGGGCAGGTATGGTTTTTGGCAGGCCTTTTCATGGCGGAGCTGATTGCGTATCTCTGGTTCCGTTTCCTGGGGAATAAGCCGGTTACCGTGAAATGCTACAGCCTGATGGTTCTTGCCTGGGCGGCTGTGAATGTAAACAGCTTCAACGGATTTTTGAGTACTGTGTTTCCGGCGGTGCATCGGCTTCCATGGAAGATTGACACGGGCCTTGGGGCGGCAGTTTTTTTGATCGCCGGGTATTATGCCATGAAATGGGACCTTTTGGAAAGGCTTAAGAAGGCCGTGTGGTTTGTGATACCGGCATGTATCTGGTTCAGCTACTATTACGGGCCCAGGCAATTCGGATATGTAAATATATGTGACTGTATCTATTTTCCGGGGCCGTATTATTTTCCGGTGGCATTTTTTGGAATCGGAGCCCTGCTGTTTGGTGCCGTGGTATGTAAGAACTGGAAATTCTGGCAGTATTGTGGGAAGCATTCCCTGCCTATGTTTGCGGCCCAGACCTTTGTGATCTACTGGGTGATGGACGGGATTGCCATGGTGACCGGAAGATACTATACACCCATGAGGGATGTGCCGGGAAGCAAAGGCTGCCTCTTGATTGCGGTGGCGGTGTTTCTTCTGCTGGCTTTGGGGGTATATGGGTGGAATGCCCTGTTTTTGCGCAAATATACTAAAAAATAAATGATTATTTAGAGGAAGTGCATATTGCGGAACAGGGAAGGAAAGGGTATAATTTAAATTGCAGGGTTTGTATACAAAAAATACAAAATAATTTACAGGAGGGTAATATCATGGATGTTCGCTATTCTGCAAACCAGAAGGATGTAAAGCGCTATACAACAGAGGAATTGAGAAAGGAATTCCTGATTCAGGATCTGTATGCACCCAATGAGGTTCATGCGGTATATTCTCATGTTGACCGTATGGTGACTTTGGGCTGTATGCCTACCACGGAGACGGTTTCCATCGATAAGGGAATCGACTGCTGGAAAAATTTTGGTACCAACTTCTTTTTGGAGAGAAGAGAGATCGGTATCTTTAATATCGGTGGTCCCGGGAAGATCCAGGCAGATGATGAGACCTTTGAGTTAGGGTACAAGGATTGCCTGTACATTACCAAGGGAACAAAGACGGTGCTGTTCAGCAGTGATGATCCGGAGAAACCGGCTAAGTTTTATATGGTCAGCGCACCGGCCCACACCTCTTATAAGACAACCTTTATCTCTATTAAGGATGCGGCTAAGAGGAATCTGGGGGATCAGAAGATGTCCAATAAGAGGACGATCAATCAGTTTATTCATCCGGACGTGCTGCCTACCTGCCAGCTGTCTATGGGGATGACAGTACTGGAAGAGGGAAGCATCTGGAATACCATGCCCAGCCATACCCATGAGAGACGTATGGAGGTTTATATGTATTTTGAGGTTCCGGAGGATAATGTGGTGTTCCATATGATGGGAGAGCCTACGGAGACACGGCATATTGTGATGAAGAACGAGGAGGCAGTGATCAGCCCGTCCTGGAGCATTCATTCCGGAGCAGGGACTTCCAATTATACGTTTATCTGGGCTATGGGAGGAGAGAACCAGGCCTTTGATGATATGGATAATTTGAAGGCTACGGATCTGAAGTAAGATAGAGAGGAAAGCTGCAGGGGATTTAAAAACGCCGCCGGGAGAGGGATAATCCCCTTTCCTGGCCGGGCTGCAGCTTGGGCTCCTTATGGGTATGAGGCTGTGACAGAGAGGCAGAAAGTCAGCGGAGGGAGATGGATAACTTGGAAGAGGTGGCTTTTAAGAACCGGGAGGATATGGTTTATCAGGTCTTGAAGAAGGAAATTCTGGATTTGGAACTGAAGCCAGGGCAGTTGATTAAGGAGAATGAGATCTGTGAAAGGTTTTCTGTGTCCAGGACGCCGGTGAGAGATGCTCTGCGCATGCTTCAGGAGCAGGGATTTGTGATTACGGTCCCTTACAGGGGAATTTATGTGACTTTGCTGAGTCTAAGCAATATTAAGCAGATGATTTATATGCGGGTGGCGGTGGAGACCATGGTAATGAGGGACTTTACGGAGATTGCCACGCCGCTTATTATGGAAGATATTTATTATATGCTGCGGAAGCAGAAGGCACTGATTCAGACTCCGGATTTTAAACCGGAACAGTTTTACAGGCTGGATGCGGAGCTTCACGGAATCTGGTTTGAGGCTACGAAGAAGAGGAAGCTTTGGGAGCTTCTGCAGGAGCAGCAGCTTCATTATACCAGGTTCAGAATGCTGGATTTTGTGACAGAGACAGATTTTACAAGGATTATCGGAGAACACGAACAGTTGATTGAGCTGTTGGAGAAAAGGGACATTGAGGGGATGGAGAAAGGGCTGAAGGACCATCTCTATTTCAGCATGAAGAGGATGCGGCATCAGATTGATGTGGAGTACCGGGAGTATTTTGAAGAGGAGGACCCGGAAGGAAAGTTTGATATTTAGGTGATAATTTAGGTGATAATTAGAAAATTTATGCTTGATTTTTTAGTGGGAAGCGTTTATACTATATAGGTGTCAGCGCTTAATTTCAGAGGAAATCAAGCGTTTTATTATAAGAACAGCATAGGAACTGATCAAAGACAGGTGCAATGAGGTAGCTGCAGGGAACGGGAGCAGTGCCTCTTTTTTTAACCTTTGGTACGAACGGAGGTTAGTTTGTCGTAAAGCGTGGGAAGTATGGAGGAAAGGTTATGAGGATTGCAAAGATTGAAACGGGAGAGGTACGGATTCCGCTGGTGACTCCGTTTAAGACGGCGCTCCGTACCGTGGACAGCGTGAATGATATTGTGGTTCGGATAACTGCGGATGACGGGCAGGAAGGATTTGGAGAGGCTCCGCCTACGGCGGTGATTACGGGAGATACCAAAGGGTCCATAAAGGGAGCCATTGAGGAAGTGATTGCTCCCAATCTGATGGGGATGGAGATTGACAATCTGGACGGGATTATGAGAAAGCTTCACGGCTGTATTCTCAAGAATACCTCGGCTAAGGCGGCGGTGGATATGGCGGTCTATGATCTGTTTGCAAAGTCCTGCAACAAGCCGCTCTATAAAGTGCTGGGAGGAAACAGGGCTGAGATTGAGACGGATCTGACCATCAGTGTCAATGAAATCAGCGAGATGGTGGCAGACAGTTTGAAGGCTGTGGAACAGGGCTTTGGAATTCTGAAGATCAAGGTAGGCAAGGAGGGACTTAAGGATATTGACAGGATCAAGGCGATCCGGCAGGCCGTAGGGCCGGATATCCGGCTGAGGATCGATGCCAACCAGGGATGGAGTCCCAAGGAGGCGGTAAAAATCATCCGCGCCATGGAGGACTTGGGAATTATGCCGGAGCTGGTGGAGCAGCCAACGGATGCTCATGATTTTGAGGGACTGAAATTTGTTACCAGCCAGGTGTATACGCCGATTTTGGCGGATGAGAGCGTATTTTCCATGGAGGATGGGATTCGCCTGATTCAGGAGAGGGCGGCGGATCTGATCAATATCAAGCTGATGAAGACCGGAGGAATCTACCAGGCACTGAAGATCTGCGGAATCGCAGAGAATTATGGCGTGGAATGCATGATTGGGTGCATGCTGGAGAGCAAGATTGCCGTCAGCGCGGCGGCTCATCTGGCAGCAGGCAAAGGGATCATTACAAGAGCGGATCTGGACGGACCGTCTCTGTGTAGGGAGGATCCCTATACGGGAGGACCGGTTTACGAAGGCAGCCGGATTCTCATGAATGAAAGCCCGGGACTCGGGATTACAAAGGTGCCGGTGTTTCATTCATAGGGTGTGGATCAGAGTTATTCCCATAAGGGTTTAGCCAATAATGAGATAAATGAAAATCAAGAGAAATGGAGGAGAAATTATGAAAAAGAAGAGATGGATGGCTATGGCGCTGTGTGTGGCTATGACTGCTTCTGCGGCTCTTACCGGCTGCGGAGGTAAATCAGGAAGCACAGGAACCCAGGCCGCAGGAGAAAGCACTGGTGCCGGCAGCCAGGGAGACAAAGCAGGGGATGCTGCCAGTTCGGACCCGGTAGTATATAAGAGGCTGTATTCCAGCGAGTCCTCTACCTTAAACTATCTGGTGACGTCTACCATTGAGGAGCAGAGAGTCGGTGCAAACTGTATTGACACGCTGGTAGAGTATGATTCCAACGGCCAGCTGAAGGAAGGCCTGGCTACGGAGTGGAATTATGATGAGGCCGCCATGACCTGGACCTTTCAGTTGAGAGACGCCAAGTGGGTGGATTATACCGGTGCGGAAGTAGCGGATGTGACTGCCCAGGATTTTGTGGATGCTTTGAAGTATGAATTGACACCGGAGAATGAGAGTGCCAATGCCCAGAACCTGTTCGGAGTGATTGCCAATGCTCAGGAGTATTATAATGGACAGGTGTATAACGGCGGCGCCGACGAGGACGGTACTACATGGCCGGCCATTGATTTTTCAGAGGTTGGCGTAAAAGCGGTGGATGAGCATACGCTGACCTATACCTTGGCAAAGGAAGTCCCGTATTTCATTTCTTCCTTAGTGTATGTGGTCTATATGCCGGCTTATGGCCCACAGCTGGAGGAGCTGGGCAAGGAGTTCGGTACGGCTGCTGACAAGATGTACTACAACGGCGCCTTTTATCTGGCAGAGTTTTCTCCCCAGGAGAGGCAGGTATACAAGAAGAATCCGTCTAACTATGATGCGGCTTCCGTATACATTGACGAGATTCAGAGAATCTACAATGCCGAGGCAGATACCCTTGGCCCGGAGATGATTAAGAGGGGTGAGGTTGACTGGGCAGAGATCAGTGCAGATCTTCTGGATGACTGGTTAAGCGGCGAGGATACCAAGAATTTGGTGAGCCGTGAGCGTCCGTCCACCAGCTATTCTTATTTCTATTGCTTTAACTTTGATCCTCAGTTTGGCGATGAGTATGAGCCAGACAACTGGAGGAAGGCAGTGAACAATGAGAATTTCAGAAAAGCATTGTTTGCAGGTCTTGACAAGACAAAGGAAGTTGCGGTTCTGGAACCCAATGCTCCGGAGGACTATATTTTGTCTACCGTAACACCATTTGATTTTGCATACAATGAAGACGGCAAGGATTATGTGACCGTAGGGGCTATGGCTTCCATGGGCAATACCTTTGATGAGGCCAAGGCCAAGGAATATAAGGATGCTGCCATGACAGAATTGACAGCGGAGGGCGTCAGCTTCCCGGTTAAGGTTCTTATGCCTTACAATCCGTCCGTGGTGGACTGGGATAAGGAGTGCCAGGTTGTGGAACAGCAGATGGAGACTCTGTTAGGTTCCGATTTCATTGACATTATCATTGAGGCAGGACCTACGGATAATTTCCTGACAGAGGTGCGCCGTTCCGGCAAGTATGCGTTTATGAAGTGTGGCTGGGGCGCAGACTATGCGGATCCGGAGACATGGACAGACCCATTCTATCAGAGCAAGGGAGAGTCCGGATATGACCCGGGCTACAAGTATGGATTTATGGCCAACGCCATTACCGAGGGAACTGCTACAGGGCCTGTGGTTCAGGAATATTTTGACAAGGTAGACGCCGCGAAAGCCATTACCGTTGATACCAATCCCCGTTTTGAGGCTTTTGCAGAGGCGGAGGCAGTGCTGATTGACCATGCTCTGGTGATTCCGTTCAGTATTACCGTCAGCCCGTATATTGCCACCAAGTTAAATGAGTTTGATGCTCAGTACGCACCTTTTGGCGTGTCAAGGCTGAGATTTAAAGGACAGAAGGTACTTGACCATTATGTGTCTATGGAAGAGTATGAGGCCAGCAAGGAGAAATAAACATTGGTGATTGTTTTGGGGCTGCTGCAGAAGGACCGAAAGGCCCGAAATCTGCAGCGGCTCCAAAGCGTCTGAAAAATAGGGGAGCAAGGAGAAAAGAATAGAGAATATTCTCGAAAGCAGATGTGGCACTGCCGGGAT
>CAYWRB010000080.1:0-2500 GCA_964460025.1 uncultured Hungatella sp. | reverse complement strand
TTTTACATCAGGGAAGCACAGGACGCGTTGATCTGAGGGATAGGCAGAACTGGGGGACACGTCTGGTTTCGAGAGGATTTTCTATTTGAAAAAAGAAGCAAAGGAGTAAAGCGCATGTTAAAGTATTTAGGAAAGCGGATCGGGCGTTCGGTGTTGACGCTGGTAATTATTTTGACAATTGTATTCTGTCTGCTGCGCCTGATGCCCATCGAGGGATATTTCCCAAACTTTGAGAAAATGACCCCTCAGCAGATTCAGGTTGGTTTGCAGGAGATGGGGCTTAACGATCCCCTGCCAGTGCAGATTATCCGTTTCTTTAGGGATCTTCTCCATGGGGATCTGGGGACTTCCAGGATCTACAGGGCCAACGTGCCGGTGACAGAGGTGCTGTCTGACAAGGTGCCGGTGTCCATTAAACTGGGCGTACTCTCCATGATTGTATCTCTGTGTGTGGGACTTCCTATGGGAGCCTTGATGGCCAGGTATAAATTCCGGTTTTTTGATAAGGTGGGAACCTTGTTTATCGTGTGTATCCAGGCAATTCCGGCGGCAGTCTACTATCTGTATATCCAGCTTTACGGGACTCAGCTCCTGGATGTGGGGCTTTTGTTCGACATCAAGAATCCTAAATACTGGGTGCTTCCGGTATTGTCCATGTCTTTAAATAATATTGCCTTCTATGGGATGTGGCTGCGAAGGTATATGGTGGATGAGAGCAATAAGGACTATGTGAAGCTGGCTAAGGCCAAGGGTGTTTCCGAGGGCGGAGTCATGTTTAAGCATATTTTCCGGAATGCCTTTGTTCCGCTGGCACAGTACATCCCCACGGCATTTTTGAATACGGTTATCGGTTCCATCTATATTGAGTCTTTGTACAGCATCCCGGGGATGGGGGGACTCCTGGTAACGGTTATCAAGAAGCACGACAATACCATGGTTCAGGGAATTGTGCTTCTGTATGCCTGTGTAGGTGTCCTGGGACTTTTGCTGGGAGACCTTCTGATGGTGATATTGGATCCCCGGATCAGCCTTGGAAAGAAAGAAGGTGACAGATGATGAAACAGTTCAGTTACCGCCATACGAAAGAGGCAGAGCTTATGGACAACATGGAGGCGATGGCGAAGAAGTCTTCCGGTATGTCTGAGGAAGAGCTGTTTTCCTTCGCAGAATTTAATGCGGAGGATGTGGAGAGGACAGGATACAGCAATTATTCTTATTGGAGGAGTACTCTTCAGGCTTTCCTTAAAAATAAGGGGGCAGTTGCTCTTTTGGTCCTTTTAGGACTGCTGCTTTTATTTACCTTCATACAGCCGTATCTGCCGGGACAGTATGACCCTAATATGATTGTCAATGATGCCAATGGCATGCAGTACCGAAATATTCCTCCGGGTGACATGTTTATCCTGGGTACCAACTCCATCGGTCAGGATCTGTGGGCCAGAATCTGGGCAGGAACCAGGACCTCTCTGTTTATCGGCCTTTCGGTGGCCGTGGCGGAGGCTCTTATCGGCATCACCGTAGGCGTCATATGGGGATATGTGAGAAAGGCCGATTTTATTCTGACAGAAGTCTACAATATTATTGACAATATTCCCAATACCATCATTTTGATTCTGATTTCTTACATTTTAAAGCCAGGGGTAAAGACTCTGATCTTTGCCATGTGTCTGACCGGGTGGATTCAGATGGCTCGTTTTATCAGGAATCAGATTTTGATTATTCGTGACAGAGATTATAACGTGGCCAGCCGGTGTCTGGGTACGCCTACCTGGCGGATTATGCTTAGGAATCTGCTTCCGTATCTGGTGTCCGTAATTATGCTGAGGATGTCCCTTACGATTCCGGCAGCCATCGGCAACGAAGTGTTCATCACTTATATCGGCCTTGGGCTTCCGGTGGATATTCCAAGCCTTGGAAATCTGATTAATGAAGGGCGGGCGCTGATCACAAGTCCGGCTCTGCGGTACCAGCTGGTATATCCGACGATTATTTTGTCTTTTGTGACGATTTCATTTTATATTATCGGAAATGCGTTCTCGGATGCTGCCGATCCTAAAAATCACGTGTAAGGAACATGGCCTGTAACGGGGAGGCATCAAAACGGTTACGGGGACAGGTGTGAAAGTCTGCACAGAATGGAGGAAAGATGCCTGATAAGATTATGCCTGAAAAAATGTTGACAGTCGAAGACTTGGAAATCAAGTTTGAGCTTCGTGGAAAGACGTTAAATGCCATCCGCGGTATTTCTCTGGATCTGTATAAAGGTGAAATTCTGGCGATTGTTGGCGAGTCCGGAAGCGGAAAATCCGTGTTTACCAAGTCGTTTATGGGACTTTTGGACCAGAACGGAAGGATCACCGGCGGAAAGGTGATGTACTACGGCGCAGATGACGGAAAGCCCATAGAATTGACGGCTTTGAAAAAGGAAAAGGAATGGTATCGGATACGTGGCCATGAGGTTGCCATGATCATGCAGGACCCCATGACCAGCCTCAACCCC
>CAYWRB010000079.1:0-9574 GCA_964460025.1 uncultured Hungatella sp. | reverse complement strand
GAAACCGAGAAGAATCTCCTCTATTAAGGATTCTCCCCGGTTTTTCTTTTGTTTTTTATCTAAACGTTCTTCCCCAACTTCCTCTGTGCCGTAGCCAACATCAACTTAATCCGATTCAGCTGATTCACCTCACTTGCCCCCGGATCATAATCCACTGCAATAATATTCGATTCCGGATAAGCTCTCCGCAATTCCTTTATAACTCCCTTTCCCACAATATGATTCGGCAGACATCCAAAAGGCTGTGTACACACAATATTGGTAGTCCCGCTGTGAATCAATTCCAACATCTCACCAGTCAGGAACCACCCTTCCCCTGTCTGATTCCCCAGAGACACAAAATTCTGTGCCAGATGAGCCAGATCCTGAATCCTGGAAGGAGCCGTAAAATGCTTGCTGGCCTCCAATTCTTTCCGTGCAACTTTTCTAAAATATTCAATGAGAGAAATCCCCATATTGCAGAGGCGTGCAACCGACATCTTACCTCCCAGATTTTCTGCCTTAAAATTGGTATTGTAGAAACAGTAGAGCAAAAAGTCCATCAAATCCGGCATAACTGCTTCGGCGCCTTCCGACTCCAGAAGCTCCACGATATGATTGTTGGCCAGTGGGGAGAATTTTACAAGAATTTCTCCGACGATACCCACTTTAGGCTTTCTCACATCCAGTCGGGGCAAGTTATCGAAATCCCGAATAATCCCACGTACATTACGGCTGAATTCCATCATAGCAGGAGCACGTTTGGAAAGGGAGACAATACAGCGTTTTTTCCATTTCTCATGAAGGGCATTGGCGCTTCCTGGCTCTTTCTCATATGGGCGGGAAGCGTAGAGTACCCGCATAAAAATATCCCCATAAACCACAGCCTGCATCGCCTTAGTCAGAAGAGAAGGGGTGATAGAGAAACCAGGGTTGGTCTCCATACCGTTGGCATTGATGGAGATAACCGGAATCTGGGGCATGCCTGCCTTATCCAGTGCCCGGCGGATAAATCCAATGTAGTTGGATGCCCGGCATCCGCCTCCGGTTTGGCTCATAAATACAGCCGTATGGTCCAAATCGTATTGCCCTGACAGCAATGCCTCCATAATCTGGCCGATGACGATGAGAGACGGATAACAGGCGTCATTATTTACATACTGAAGGCCTACATCTACGGCGGAACGGTTGTGGTTCTGCAGGACCTCGATCTTATACCCAAAGGAACGGATAGCCGGTTCCAGAAGATCAAAATGAATGGGTGACATCTGGGGACACAGAAGCGTGTAGGTCTTCTTCATCTCTTTGGTAAAAATGACCCGGTTGTATGCACTGGAAACGATTTTGCACTTATATTGATTCTTCTTTCTCACCCGCAGGGCTGCGATGAGAGAACGGACACGGATGCGGGCAGCGCCTAAATTGCTGACCTCATCGATTTTCAGCACGGTGTAGATCTTTCCGGCGGAAGCCAATATATCGTGAACCTGGTCCGTGGTTACCGCATCCAGACCGCATCCAAAAGAATTCAGCTGAATCAAATCCAGGCAGTCGCTGCTTTTCACATAGGAAGCAGCGGCATAAAGCCGGGAGTGGTACATCCACTGGTCAGTGACGATCAACGGCCGTTCTACTTTACCCAGATGGGAGATAGAATCTTCTGTCAATACGGCGATACCGTAGGAAGTAATCATCTCAGGAATGCCATGGTGAATCTCCGGATCAATGTGGTAGGGCCTGCCGGCCAGAACAATCCCATGGCGGTGATGCTCCTTCAGCCAGGCAATGGTCTCCTCGCCCTTTTTCTGAAGATCCTGACGGGAGCAAAGCAGTTCTTTCCAGGCCAGATGAGCAGCTTTCTGAACCTCTGGGGCAGGAATCTGAAACTCCTTTTCAAATTCTATGACCAGCTGCTTCGTCAAAACTTCTTCATTGGTAAAAGCCATAAAGGGATTGAGAAAACGAATATTCTTTTCTGCCAGCTCTTCCACATTATTTTTAATATTCTCCGCATAGGAAGTAACCATAGGACAGTTATAATGGTTTCCGGCATCCGGCTGCTCATTTCGTTCATAAGGAATGCAGGGATAGAAAATAGTCTTCACTCCCTGGGCAATCAGCCAGGAAATGTGTCCATGAACGATTTTCGCCGGATAACATTCGGACTCGCTGGGGATGGACTCGATTCCCAGCTCATAAATCTGTCTGGTGGACTGAGGCGATAAAATCGTGGAAAATCCCAGCTCCTTAAAGAAAACTGCCCAGAAGGGATAATTCTCATAGAAGTTTAAGACTCTTGGAATACCGATGACACCTCTTCTGGCCTGGTCTAAAGGCAAAGCCTCATAATCAAAGATGCGATGGTATTTGTAGTCAAATAAATTGGGAACCTCTTTCCTGGTCTTCTCTTTTCCCAAACCGCGCTCGCAGCGGTTGCCGCTGATGAACTGGCGGCCGCCTCCGAAACGGTTTACTGTCAGGACACAATGGTTGGTACAGCCCTTGCAGCGGGCCATGGAGGTCTCATATTTCAAATTGATAATCTTATCAAGAGGCATCATGGAGGTCTGTTTTCCTTCCTCATAACGCTCTCTCGCGATCAATGCGGCGCCGAAAGCACCCATAATACCGGCGATATCAGGACGGACAGCTTCACAGCCTGCAATCTTTTCAAAGCTGCGGAGAACCGCATTGTTATAGAACGTACCGCCCTGAACCACCACATGGGTTCCTAAATCTGCAGGACTGGTGATTTTGATAACCTTATACAGTGCGTTTTTGATAACAGAATATGCCAGACCGGCAGAAATATCTGCCACAGTGGCTCCTTCCTTCTGAGCCTGCTTTACGTTGGAATTCATGAATACGGTACAGCGGGAACCCAGATCCGTAGGGTTTTTCGCAAAGAGAGCTTCTTTGGCGAAATCTTCTACGGAGTAATTCAGAGATTTGGCAAAGGTTTCAATAAAAGAACCGCAGCCGGAAGAACAGGCCTCGTTTAACTGAACGCTGTCCACGCTGTTGTCTTTGATCTTAATACATTTCATGTCCTGACCGCCGATGTCCAGGATACAGTCCACATCCGGATCGAAAAATTTGGCAGCATAATAATGGGAAATGGTTTCCACCTCCCCTTCATCCAGCATAAGGGCAGCCTTCAAAAGCGCTTCCCCATATCCGGTGGAGCAGGACCAGGCGATGTGGGCCTTCTCAGGCAGAAGGGCACGAATCTCTCTCATAGAGCGGATAGCGGTAGCCAGAGGACTTCCGTTATTGCTGCTGTAAAAATCATAGAGAAGAGAACCGTCTTCGCCCACCAGAGCAATTTTGGTAGTGGTGGAACCGGCATCAATGCCCAGATAACAGTTGCCCTCATAGGAAGACAGAGGCGCGGTTTTCACCTGATGGCAGCCATGGCGTTCTATGAATGAATTATAATCTTTCTGGGACTCAAACAGAGGCTCCATCCGCTTTACCTCAAAATCCATCTGAACCCCGTTTTCCAGGCGGTCGATGAGACTTTCTAAAGCGATGGAATTTTCCCGCTCACTGTTCATGGCAGCACCTATTGCGGCAAACAGGTGGGAGTGGCCAGGCGCAATGGTCTGCTCCGGCGTCAGATGAAGCGTGCGGACAAAAGCCTCTCTCAGTTCGGAGAGGAAGTGGAGAGGTCCTCCTAAAAATGCCACATTGCCCCGTATAGGTTTTCCGCAGGCGAGACCGCTGATAGTTTGATTCACAACTGCCTGGAAAATAGATGCGGACAGGTCCTCCATGGTAGCCCCCTCGTTAATTAAGGGCTGGATATCGGACTTGGCAAACACGCCGCAGCGGGCGGCAATGGGATAGATCATCTGATAGTTTTTGGCGTATTCATTGAGACCGCTGGCATCTGTCTGAAGAAGAGAAGCCATCTGGTCAATAAAGGAACCGGTGCCGCCGGCACAGATTCCGTTCATTCTCTGGTCAATACCACCTGTAAAATAAATAATTTTGGCGTCTTCGCCGCCTAATTCGATGGCCACGTCTGTCTGAGGGGCATAATCTTTTAAAGAGGTAGCTACTGCCACAACCTCCTGAACAAACGGAACGTTAAGATGTTTGGACAAGGTCAATCCGCCGGAACCGGTGATGACCGGAAACAGCTCTATGGAACCCAGAGTTTCATATGCCTGACGAAGAAGTGCAGCCAGAGTTTCCTGAATGTTGGCAAAATGCCGTTCATATCCTGAGAATGCCACGGACTGAAGCTGAGAGTGTTCATCCGAAGAAGTGGAATTCTGACCGTATGTATCATCTAAGACAGCAATCTTTACCGTAGTAGAACCGATATCGATTCCTAATAAATATTGTTTTTTCATATGTGAGGGGAATCCCCCTGCCTCCTTTGCATGTGAAACATTGAAGATAAAAACGTTACTAGCAAGTGTACCACAAAAATAAAAAGAATACAATCGGTGGATTATGCCAAAAAGAAGCAATCTGTTTGACAAACTTACAAGCAGAATCTATAATGGAAAAATGTAATAGTAAGATATTCGCCTATTGCAAAAAGTTAAGGGTAGATGGGAGGGAGAGACGATGATTCAGATTTTTATGACAGAAGATGGAGCAATCCATCAGAAGGATGAAGTGCAGGCTGGAACCTGGGTGGCCCTTACCAATCCGACGGCTACGGAGATTTTGGAGATTTCCGAGAAGTATGGGATAGATTCGGACCATCTGAAGGCACCTCTGGATGAAGAAGAGCGTTCCCGAATCGAAGTGGAAGATCATTACACTTTGATTTTGGTGGATATTCCTTCTATAGAAGAAAGAAGCGGAAAGGATTGGTATATTACCATCCCTTTGGGCATCATAACAACAGAGCAGAGTATCATTACGGTATGCCTGGAAGAGACTCCCATTTTGACAGCATTTATGGATGGCAGGGTAAAGGATTTCTATACGCATATGCGGACCCGGTTTATTTTGCAGATCCTGTACAGGAATGCATCCCAGTTCCTGCAGTATCTGAGGGTGATTGATAAAAAAAGCGATATGGTGGAGCGGAAGCTGCACCAGTCTCAGAAGAATCAGGAACTGATTGAGCTTCTGGAGCTGGAAAAGAGCTTGGTGTATTTTACTACGTCCCTGCGTTCCAATGAGGTGGTATTTGAGAAGCTTTTAAAGAATGAGCGGATCAAGAAGTACCCGGAGGACACGGAGCTTCTGGAGGATGTCATTATTGAGAACAAGCAGGCCATTGAGATGGCCAATATTTACAGCGGTATTTTAAGCGGAACCATGGATGCATTTGCATCGGTTATCTCCAATAACCTGAATATTGTCATGAAGTTTTTGGCTACCATCACAATTGTTATGTCCATACCAACTATGGTGGCAAGCTTTTACGGAATGAATGTGAATACCGCCGGAATGCCTTTTGCCAACAGTATCTATGGCTTCTGGATTGTGCTGGGAGTTGCGGTGGTGCTTTCTCTGGTAGTGGCTTTGATTTTCTCGAAAAAAGATTTATTTTAAAACCGTATTAAAATAGGAAGAAAAGGATGATGAAATGAAGTTTTTTAGCAAAATGGAGCGAAAATTCGGCAGGTATGCCATCCGCAATCTGATGTACTATATTATGATTATCTACGGGGTGGGGATTGTCATTCAGATGCTGAATCCCATGATTTACTGGGGATTTTTGTGTCTGGATCCCCAGGCTATCCTGCACGGTGAGGTTTGGAGAATAGTGACGTTTCTGATTTATCCGCCTATGGGTTCCATGGCGCCGCTGGGGTCTTCGGCGGGGATGATGCTGTCAGACCTTATATTCAATGGAATTGCGTTGTCCCTTTACTATTCTCTGGGGACCAATCTGGAGCGGACCTGGGGGGCTTTCCGGTTTAATGTGTACTTTTTTATGGGAGTCCTGGGGCATGTTCTGGCTTCCTTAGTAGGTTATGGGGTATTCGGACAGATCTTTGTTCTGACCACAGAGTATCTTAACTTTTCGCTGTTTTTTGCCTTTGCCCTGGAGTATCCCAATCTGCAGTTTTTGCTGTTTATGGTAATTCCGGTAAAGGCCAAGGTGCTGGCAATTTTTGACGGGATTTTTTTCCTGTATGGTTTTATTGTGGGAAATGCGGCCAACCGCTGCGCCATCGTGCTGTCACTGGCAAACTTCCTGATATTCTTCCTTATGACAAGAAATTTAAACAAGGTGAATCCAAGAGAGATTAAGAGAAAAAGGGATTTCCAGAAGAGTGTCAAGATTGTGGCCCATGGCGCTACCCGTCATAAATGCGCAGTGTGCGGAAGGACGGAGAAGGACGGGGAGGATCTGGAATTCCGGTACTGCTCCAAGTGTGCAGGCGGGCTGGAGTACTGTCAGGACCATCTGTATACCCATAAACATGTGACAGAGGATGTGGTGCAGCTGCGGCAGCAGTAAATAGGCCAAAGAAAGGTTTTCGGCCGGAAGGAAGAAGCCGGGGATAGGGCCGCAGGCACAAAAAGACTCTGAGAGTGCAAGAAGTGAATTTAGGAGGTAAGATGAAAAAGACAAAAATTATCTGTACTATGGGACCAAATGAGGACGACCGTCAGGTAATGCTGGAACTGGCGAAAAACGGAATGGATATTGCCCGTTTTAACTTTTCCCATGGGACTCATGAAGAGCAGAAGGAACGTTTGGATCAATTAAAAAGTGTGCGGGAGGAATTAAATTTGCCTATTGCGGCTCTTTTGGATACCAAGGGGCCGGAAATTCGTACCGGACTTTTGAAAGACGGGAACAAGGTAATATTAAAAGAAGGGAGCGCCTTTACGCTGACTACCAGGCAGATAGAGGGTGATGATACCATCTGCCATATCAATTACAGCGGACTGCCAGAGGATGTGTCCAGTGGAAGCCGGATTCTGATTGATGACGGTTTGATCGAACTGAAAGTTGAGAATGTAGAGGGAAGCGAGATTCACTGTCTGGTGATAAACGGCGGCGAGCTTGGGCAGAGAAAGGGCGTCAATGTACCGAATGTAAAGATTAAGCTGCCGGCGTTGACGGAGAAAGACAAGGAAGATATCTGGTTTGGAATTGAGCAGGGGTTTGATTTTATTGCCGCATCCTTTGTGCGCAGTGCGGATGCCATTGTAGAGATTAAACAGATGCTGGAAGTAGCCGGTTCAGGCATCAAGGTAATCGCCAAGATAGAAAATCAGGAAGGCATCGAGAATCTGGATTCCATCATAGAGGCCAGCGACGGGATTATGGTAGCCAGAGGGGATCTGGGGGTGGAGATTCCGGCAGAGAAAGTGCCGTATCTGCAGAAGACCATTATCCGCAAGTGCAATGAGGCATGTAAGCCGGTTATCACGGCTACCCAGATGCTGGATTCCATGATACGGAATCCCCGTCCTACCAGAGCGGAGGTGACAGACGTAGCCAATGCGGTGTATGACGGTACGGATGTGATTATGCTGTCCGGGGAGACTGCTATGGGCAAATATCCGGTAGAGGCATTGAAGATGATGGTCCAGATCGCAGAGGAGGCAGAGTCTCATCTGGATTACGGCGAATATCAGGCCAGGAATGTATCCAGTGCTAACCGAAGGAATATATCCAATGCAGTGTGCTTTGCTTCCGTGTCTACTGCCCACGATCTGGAGGCAGAGGCTATTGTGGCACCCAGCATCAGCGGCTTTACGGCCAGACTGCTTTCCAAATACCGTCCTAAGACTAAGATTATCGGGCTTTCCCCCAGCGCCGGCGCCGTGCGCCAGATGCAGATTTACTGGGGAGTGACTCCGTTTATGGCCAAAAGAGCAGAGTCTACGGATATTTTGATTGCCTCGTCCGTGGATCTTTTGAAGGAGAAAAAAATTCTGAAATCGGGAGATCTGGCGGTAGTGACTGCCGGAGTGGTAAACTGGGAGAACCGCCATGAACCGGCGCTGCATACCAATATCATGAGGATTGTGAATATTTTGTAGGGGCTTTGCTTAAGCGTCCGGGTTTCACAGATCCAGGCGCATGGGAGTATATTGAGAGAGTACTCTGAGAGAACAAGGGAGGAAAAGTACATGGAAAAAAAGCCATTTGTCACACTTGAAAAGCTTAAGGAAATTGTGGAAGATTATCCTACCCCTTTTCATCTGTATGACGAGAAGGGAATCAGAGAGAATGCCAAAAGGTTAAAGGAGGCATTTGCCTGGAACCAGGGATTTAAGGAGTATTTTGCAGTAAAGGCCACCCCCAATCCGTTTATTTTAAAGATACTTAAGGAGATGGGATGTGGGACGGACTGTTCTTCTTTGACAGAACTGATGATGTCCGATGCCTGCGGATTTCACGGACATGAGATTATGTTTTCTTCCAATGAGACACCGCCGGAGGAATTTGCCCTTGCGGCTAAACTGGAGGCCATCATCAATCTGGATGACATTACTCATATTTCGTGTCTGGAAGAGACCATCGGTTACATTCCGGAGACCATCAGCTGTCGGTATAATCCCGGCGGACTGTTCCAGATCAGCAACGATATCATGGATAATCCGGGAGATGCCAAGTATGGTATGACTACGGATCAGATTTTTCAGGCATTTCGGATTCTGAAGGACAAAGGGGCAAAATATTTCGGAATTCATGCATTTCTGGCAAGCAATACGGTGACCAATGAGTATTATCCAATGTTGGCAAAGGTATTGTTTGAGCTGGCAGTGCGTCTGCATGAAGAGACGGGGGCAGAGATTCGTTTTATCAATCTGTCCGGAGGAATCGGAATTCCTTACCGGCCCGACCAGGAACCTAATGATATTAAGATAATCGGAGAAGGCGTGAGGAAGGTCTATGAGGAAGTGATGGTTCCCGCAGGGATGGGGAATGTGGCGCTCTACACGGAACTGGGCCGATTTATGCTGGGGCCATACGGCTGTCTGGTGACAAAGGCGATTCATGAGAAACACACTCATAAGGAATATATCGGAGTGGATGCCTGTGCCGTCAATCTGATGCGGCCGGCCATGTACGGTTCCTACCACCACATTACGGTTATGGGAAAGGAACAGGCGTCCTGCGACCATAAGTATGATGTGGTAGGCTCTCTGTGTGAGAATAATGACAAGTTTGCCATTGACCGGATGCTTCCGGAGATCGAGAAAGGGGATCTGCTGGTGATCCATGACACTGGCGCCCACGGATTTTCAATGGGGTATAATTATAACGGTAAATTGAGATCAGCGGAGGTTCTGCTGAAAGAGGACGGCTCCGTTTTGCTGATCCGCAGGGCCGAGACTCCGAAAGACTATTTTGCTACCTTTGATTTCTGTGATATTTTTAAAGATACGAAGGAATAGGGTGCTCTTTTGTATACGGATAAGGCACAAGCCCGCGTAAGAAAATTGAAAGCAGCTTGTAATATTTTGAGATAAACAGCGAAAAACACCTCGTATGTGATCAATACGAGGTGTTATCTGTTTTCTCTTTAGAATCTAGGATTTTCAAAGGATAAAGGGTTTGTGATTTGTGCAATTATTATGGTCTTAGTATAGCATATCGTTATAAGAAAAGATTGTAGATTGTTTAAAAAGATTATGAAGAAATTCTTAAGAT
>CAYWRB010000078.1:3999-9584 GCA_964460025.1 uncultured Hungatella sp. | reverse complement strand
CGAACCGTCTCGGGATTCTCTTTTATCATCCGAAGCATCTGCTGTCTGGAATATTTTCCCTTCTCATTAACCCACAAGTCAATATCCAGAATATTGGACACTCCCAGATTAATCTCCATATTAGGAACCAGTTCCTCCAGGTAAAAATCTTCCTCCTCCCTGGTCTCTATATTCATGGCCTGCACCGCATTAGGCGATATCTCCTTTATAACCGGCAGGGCTTCATCCTTCTTCGTCCCTTTTCCTTCCACCGGGCTGATGCGGATCCAATACTCTTTCTTCCCCTCCAGCGTGACGGCATGCATATCCGCCTGAGGCATAAACATTACCGTGCCGGAACGAGACATATCCACCGTATAGTCCAGCACCTTCATCTGCTTGAATCCCTTTAAGGTGCTGTACTCAAACCTGCACTTGGTTCCCTCGAACCGGATACCGTCCTCCATCTGGAACAGAATGCTCACCGGCCCTGTTTCCATTTTCTTAGAGAATCCCAGATACAGGCCGTCTCCTGTATAGGTTCCCTTAGAGAAAGCAGCAAAAGCTTTCCCCTCCTTCATGGTTTTTGTCAGATCCAGACGCCTGGTTCCCGAAATCCCTATGAGCTTTTGGGCATCCATATAATGGCTCTCATAAGAAAAAGATACTTCCAGGTTCCTGATGTGAGGATAATGGTGAATGCAGGGACGCATATAGCAATTATCCGCTTTCAAAATCTGCATTCGGATGCATCTGCCCTGATAAGCCCCTGCTCCAGCCTCCTGCCAGTCATCCGGGCATAAAAACGAAATCTCGTAGCTGCCCTTCTTGTCATCGGCAAACATCCGTCTGATTTCCTGGAACGTATTCAGCTTTTTCCAGCCCACGCCGTTAAAATACTCGAACGAAATCTCCTCCACCCTGGTGTCTGCCGCCGCGTCCTCCCAGATAACCTTGGGCTTACGCTTAATAATCTTTAACGAATTGTCCTCCCCATGAACCGCCTGGAGCATCCGGTGTTCCGGATAAGACACATCAAAAGAAAGCCTTATCACTGCCCCTGCTTTGCCGAAATACTCATCATGCCCCAAAAAGCACTCCTGAAACAGAGACAGGGTATCTCCAAAAGGTTCAAACTCTCTGGTGTCAAACTCCGTATCCCCGTTCCCTGCAAACTCTACAGGAACTCTGTCCCCGGAAGAGGACAGGGTGACAGCGGAAACCATAAGATTCTCCTTCACCGGTTCTTCCGCCACCAACGCCAACAGGCTGTACTCCGCTCCTTCCAGTTCTATCTTCACATTCTCCTGCTCTTTCCTGAGAACTACCGTCTCCCCGTCCTCAAGCACCTGAACCTTCTCCACAGGAGTCAGCCCCTGGTCTGCGTGGTAATAGAACCGGTAAGCCTTATTCCGGATTTTCTCCGTTATCTTTCCACCGCCTGCAAACTTCACATAGATGTTGTTGTTCTCCACATCCAGCACCGTATTGTGGTACAAAAGCAGCGCATGCTTCTCAATCCCCTTCCTCTTGCTGGCAAAAAGCCGGAAGGCCTTAAGCACATCCTCCCCGTCCTCCGGGAAAGGTTCCTCTTCCTCCTGCTCCTTTCCTATCTCCTCCCTGTTCTCAATCAATTCCGGAGACTGAAAAAAGCCCTTTAAAGGGATGACCTTTCCTTCTCTCTCCTGAGTCATAAATACGGCTTCCAGGACAGAATTGGTCACATACAGGTTATGGGCAGTCTCAAAAATAATCTGCTCCCCCTCCGCCCCTGTCTCCGCCAGAAGCTTGGTTCCCTTATACACCTCGATTCCCGGTATAGTGTCCCGCACCAGGTTCATAAGAACCGTAGCCGCAGCCGGCTTGGCCGGAAGCAGAGAGATTCCCAGCATGTTTACAAACTCCGTATGATACTTTTCCAGCACCTGATTATACCGTAACAGATTGTCTGCCATCTGCCCGGCAAATATCCTGGCAATCACCGAACCCATATCCGGATTTTCCCTGTCAAAATGCCATTCCGGCACATAGGAAGAAGCCAGCTCCTCCATTCTGTCCTCGATATCTTCTCTGGACCGGCTGTCAATCTTCCACTCACTCAAATTCTTCTGATTCATACTGTTGTTCTGGCTCATACGCTTCTTCCTCGGCTGTTGCATTTAGATAAAAAGGAAACACCAAATTGTCTCTAACATTGTTTGAGCGGACCGTATACTCAATGTTAACCAGCAGGCACCCGTCCCGGGTCTGGGAATCCGTAGTAATGATCACATCCCTCACCCTGGGCTCCTGCCGCAAAATCTGTTCTGTCAGGTCCCGAACCATCATATTCACGGAAGTAACGTTGATATCCATAAACGTATAGGACATCAGATTGCTTCCGAAATCTGGCCTGAGAAACCGTTCCGTCTTCTGGGTCATCAGAATCAGGTATACGGACTCCTTCACGCTCTCCTCCTCCGACGACACCACAAAACGTCCCGTAGCCTTGTCAACCTGGGGAGGAAACTTCATCCCTGCCCCCAAATACCCTTTCCCAGCCATAGTCTCCTCCTCTTATCACCCAATCTTGATAGGCGTTCCCGATACGGTCACTGCCCCGCTGCTTTCCATCTTAAGCATGGCATTGGCCGCCACCGAAATATTTCCTCCCTGAACCTTCATGGCCCCATTGGAATTTACATTTATATTTCCGCTTGTCTCTATCTTTAATTTCGAGGACTTTAACTGAACCGTTCCGTTGCTTCCGTTCATAATCATCTCAATGCTGTCCCCTACTTTTATGGTCAGCTTCTTTTCCGCAGTAATCTCCATCTCACCGGACTCTGTCTTCATCTGAATATGATTCTTCCCATCCTTATCCGACACCAGAATTACCTTCTTCTCATTGTCCAGCTCAATCCTGTGGGCTTCTTTCGCCGTAACGACCTTAATCTTATCCTTTTCTCCTTCGCCCTCTTTATTGTCCTCAAAATAAATGGTATTTCCGTTTTTCGTCACAATCTTTTTATACTGGTTGTCCTCATCCACAGACTTTCTGAGAATGTTGTCATTATCCTTAGGAATGCATCCGATGACATAAGGCTTTTCGATATTCCCCTGCTCAAACACCAGAAGCACCTGATCCCCCACTTCCGGAAGAAAATAATGCCCCCACCCGGAACCGCTGGAAGGCATAGCCACCCTGGCCCATTTCAGTTCATTGGCCCCTTCGTCCCTGGTAGGAACCGTGACACACACACGCCCCGGCATATCCTGGTCGTAGTTTTTTGCCACCTTGCCTACCACCACCCCGAAAATCCGGTTGTCCCCTGTGTCTGTCTTCACAATCTGCTTCTCCGCAATATCGTCAATCACATCAAATAATCCCATGCTGTTCTCCTGTCATCCCATTGTCCCGGTGCCTGCCTGTTTCGCCCGATGCCTGTCACAGCATCTTCGCGCCCACTGTCCCCTCTATATATCTCTATCGCAGCCGCTCCAGACCGACCGTCCATCTCTCTGTCACATGGACTCCATGCTGGCCGTCTTCCCAACCACCTTTGTCACATAGCCTCTCTCGCTGTCCATAATATGACGGACCGTGGCCAGATAGAAGGTATTGGACACCGCCGTCCCCAGTCCCTTAATCTTCATGAACCGCCCTGGAGTCAGTTCCGGCAGACCGATAAACTCTGCTTCCAGGGTTCCCAGCCTGTAAGAAATATCCTCCATCAGATACTCTGCCCGGTACCCTGCCTCCTCCTGGGAAGAAATGGTAGGGTCTAAGTACACCTTCTGGGACTTGCTGATTAAAGGCTTGGCTTTATTGCCTTGAGACACCTTGTTCTGCAGCTTTTTTGCGGCGGAAATTCTCTTGGATTTTCCCACATCCATCCCCCGCACTTCCACCTTCTCCACAAGGCCCGTAAGGTCGTACCCGATATCAAACCTCCGCAGCCCGTCTCCCGGCCCTGCCTCAATCAAAATCTCCTTATTATTCTTGGCCTTTCTGAAATAGACGGTTCCTCCTATGGAAAAAAACTCATAGTTAAACTTTTTTGCTGCCTTTACCACAAACTCATAGTCACTTTCGCAGACCATCTCCACCGTCTTGTCCGTGGCCTTGTCTCCCTGGGAGGTTCCTCCCTCCGCCTTCTTGTCCGGTGTATCCGTAATATCCAGTTTGGTTATAATCTCATTGGACTGAAGCTTTGTATACGCTGTTTTCTGAAGAATTTCCTTCACCCCTTCCGAAAACGAGGTGGCCTTCAGCTGCTTCGAATAATTCCCGGCCATCATGATGCCCTTCACATCCATAGCCGTTATCTCCACTCCCGGCACATCCTCCTCATGGAAAGAAAAATTCACCCTGGAAATAAAGCCTCTGAAAATTTCACGCAGAGAAACCCCGTATCCCAGATTTATAATCACACTGGAGCCCATAAATATATATTTTTTTAAATCGTCAAACCGAAACACACTGGCCGTCCGGTCGTAGCATCCATAAATCCAGAAGGTAGCAATGGCCGCCTCAAACCCGCTGGTCATCTCCACCTCAATGTCGCCGATGCTGAAACCGCTTTTATTCTCCACAACATTTTTCCCATTGACCATAATCTGTGCCACAGGATGAGAAAACTCCTCATAGGTCTCTTTTAATCTCTCATATTCAAACGATGCCATAATACCATCCTTATAGGTTAAAGTTCAGCAGATTCCCTGCTTTCTGGGCCATCCCCACAAAACTCTGGTCACCGATTTCAAAAAGCTGCTCATAATACTTCTGCCATATTCCCATACTTTTGGGAGAAATCTTCTCATCCGCACAGACCAGAGAAAGGCTTACATAAGCCCGTACCGGCTCCCCCAGTACGTTAAACATGGTATACTGAGAAGAAATCCTGTTTAGAATCCCCGTATAGTTCATAGTCCCCCAATGAAAGGTAATCCTTCTGGTATACTTGGAACGCAGCGCCGCAATAAAACCTTCCACCTCTGTCTGAACCGAATTCTCCTTCTTTCCCTTATGAGTCAGGACACCTTTTGCAATCCCTGTGCCTATGGCCGTCGGCGAAGTATTCAGCTTGTCTCCCATGAAAGCATCCTGAGGATCCACCTTGTCAAATATCAGTTTTACATTCAGCGAGATATGGACGTCTGCCTTCTCAAAGGAAATCCCGTTTGCCCCTTCTGAAAAGTCGGTTTTCTGGGTTAAACCTCCTCCGTATCCGGACAAGGACAATTCACTGGGATTAAACTGTACATGAAACAGCTTTCGGGTGGCGCCTGCCGTAAACCCCAGCATTCCACTGGACAGATTTGTAACATCCAATCCCGCATTTTCCGCCAAATTGCTGACGGTATCTGTGATGCCTGCCGCCCCTGCAAAGGTCTGGGAAACGTCCATAAAATTTGTGGAAGTGAGTCCGCCCCCCATCAGGCCGCCCACACCGCCCTCTCCCTGTACCGGAACCGGCGGCTGAACCACCGGCGTCCGTCCTCTCATGTCAATAATCTCTATGATTGCCTTCTCAATATTTCCGCTTATCTGGGAAACGGCTGTTCCTGCCATGGATTTAAAATCCATATGGCGGCCTCCTTTCTTCCGGTGAGTCTGTCCGGCC
>CAYWRB010000078.1:0-3899 GCA_964460025.1 uncultured Hungatella sp. | reverse complement strand
AAAAAGTTATTGTTGGTTACTTTTGTAAATGTGTCCTTCATACCGCTTTCCAAATCCATATCTGCTTCCCCAAAAGCCTTGTTAAATGCCTCATTCCAGTATATCTCATCATAGCCCAGGCTCACCTCATCCCCCTGGCGGATGGACAGTTCCACCACCCCACGGATAGGATTTCCGTCTTTATTAAACATGGTGTACCGGGTGTTCACGCTGGTCAGTTCCCCTCGAAAGCACATTCTGGACCAATAAAAGATGACCTGTCTGGTAGTATCCTGAACAAGCAGGGCCATAAGGCCGTCAATCTGCTTCTGTACCGAATATCCTCCGCCTTTGGCTTTCTTGGCCATGCTGCTGATTCCCGAAACCGCATTTCCTGCGGTGGGAGCAATATTTTCAAGCATAAATGCATCGCTGGGATTCATATCGTCAAAAATCAGTTGGAAACTCATGGTGGTGGATACCGGCTGATACACTTGGACAAGCTGGTTGTTGCTCTGGTTTCCCAGATTTCCTCCCGAATACTGAACCTGCTGCCCTGCCTGGGTATCCATGTAAATGGCACTGGGATTATATTGGACTTCCATGGCCACATAACCGGAGCCTGCCATAAGACTTTGGGTCGAAGCAACTCCTCCGGCTCCTGAGGCTGCGCTGGTCAAAGAAGAAAAGGTCTGCACACTTTCCCTTGAAAGCGAACCTGCCGCCCCGTCTCCCCCTTGCAGAACACCTTTGGTAGTCTGTAACAGCTGCTTCTGAAGAGCCGCCGCATCCGCCACAGCATCCTCCAAAGTATCGCCATCTGTCACCTGCCGGACACACAATATGGCCTTAGGGATATTTCCTGTGATACTGCTTAAGAAATTCTGAGTCGATGCTTTCAAGTCCTTTTTCCTCCTATTCCGGCTTTTGGAATCGTTCCGGCTCTAATAACCGCGGCGTTTTTTTTCGTTTTGGAGACGTTTCTCCAACTTTGTATAAATCTGGTCAGATATGGTACCGATTTGCCTCTGGACGCCTTTTTGAATCAGTTCCGTAAGGTTCTCCGTCTCCTTTATCAGTTCCTGCCTGGTCTGCTGATGTACGCTGGTGCGGACTACGTGGTTCTCTTCCTCCTGATGTTCCGTAACCTGGACCTTGCTGCTTAGTGTCCGGTTCTGCTCCATCAGCTGCTGCAGGAATTCTTCATCTATCTGATTCTCCACGGACTTATGCACCAGAGATATGTCGTGTCTGTCTGTCTCAGCCTGTCTCTGCCCTTCCCTGATCTCCGTGTCCTTCTTCTCTTCCCATTTTTCTATGACGGTCTCCGACATCTGCCGCAGCCTTTCTCTATCCTCTGAAGAAATCCTTTCTTCCCGGCTGTTTTCCCTCTCAATCCGGTTTATATCATGAAGAAGAAGTCCTATGTTATTCTCTGTCACATTGGCCGAGGGTTCTGCCTGTCTGCTGCCGTTCTGATATTGTTCCAGCCGCTCATAGATTTTTCTTGTCTGCTCCGGCAGCAGCTCTCTCATCCGCTGCACCTCTTCCACCCTCTGCTGCTTCCTCACTTCGGTCTCCTGACGATAGGCTTCCATAAGTGCTTCCGGATTCTCAAGGGCCTTCAGGCTTTCCCGGCGCATCCGCATCACGGATGGCTCCGGCGCCCTTTTCGGTTCCTCCTGCTGCCGCAGTATTTCCTGATAGCGGTTAAAGTTCTCTATATTCTGCTGATTGATTTGTTTTAACTGTTGCTCAATCTGCTGTAAATTCTCCTCCTGGGCGACATATGTCTGCTGCTCCTTAAGTTCCTCCGTGACGGTTATATCTCCGTCCTGCCGCTGGTAAACCGCCCCTGCCGGCTGGCCGTACTCCGGCTGGTCTGCCGGTTTCTGACTCAGCGGACTCTCGTAAACCTGGGTCAGAAGCTGATTCCTAATCTCCTGCTGATAGACATTGGTCTGCCCCTTTACAATCCGGGCCTCATACTCTTTCAGAAGTTTCCTGGCCTCGTCTTCCTCCTCTGCAGGTTCTGCCTCAGGATGTACATAAACCCTTTCCTGGCCGTACTCCGACTGCTTTCCGGAATCCTGCTGCAAAACCTTTTCGAAAGCTTCTGTCAATATCTGGTTCTCATGTTCCTGCTGGTAAACGGTTGACCTTTCTTTCATGACCCGGGACTCATACTCTGACAAAATCCTGCTGTTCTCCCGTTCTGTTATCCGGTCTTCCTTTTGCTTTAAATCCACCGGCGCCTGTGGCTCTGCCTCTTCTCCGGTGTCCGTCCCCTGTCCGTAATGGAGGTTCAGGGGTTCCCGGTTATCCGGCTCCCCTCTGCCGGATTCTATAAATTCCTGTTCTCTATCTATATCCGAAAGCTTCCTGTTCTGCTCTCCTGGAACCATATGCTCTGTTAATATGGACCGATTCTCTGTTTCCTGCCTTCCAAGCCTTTCCCCCGGCCATGGAAGGCCGGCTGCTGCCTCCAGGTAACGCTCTACCTGACTTTCCAGCTTATATTGATATTCCCTTAAAATCTCCCCCTCGTTTTCCTCGGAAACACCGGCATCTGTCCATTCCTCTGGCCTGTCAAAGTACTGAATATCTGCCTCCCGGTACTCCCGCTCCGTTTCCGGTTCCTCTAAAAGAAACTGTCTGCCATTCTTCTCTGCTTCAAGAGATGCTTCCTGACTGAGGTCTAAAAGCTGATAGAGTGCCTGGGTTTCCTGCTCATAAACCTGCCTTTGGTATTCTGTCCAGGACTCATTTCTGCTGCGGGCCACAAACTGATTGCTTGTCTCATTTTTCATCCGCCACAAGGTATTGTTGGCCGTCTGATACAGGGCGTTCTCTATGTTAAGCCAGGGCTGGCGTTCCCTTTTCTGCCGTTCAAACCGGCTGAAATAAAGATTATCAATAAGATTCAGCAGGACGGCTGACGTGATTTGAGTGTTTACCGCCTGGCTGGTTATCTGGCTTTCTTCCAATTCCATAGTCTCATAATAATTCTGATGCCGGTAAACAAAAGGCACCTTCTCTCTTTGAACAACATTTTTTAACTGATTCAATAAAATATTGGATGCAATCCGCTTTTGCTCCGTAATCTGCATCTCCTGGCTTGACATATACTGGCTGCTTCCGTTATAACTGCTGTAAAAATTATGAAGAATCTGATACACGGCTCCGGTCTGAAGCCGGTTCATAATATCCTCATGAAGATGTATCTCTTCCTGATTCCGTATATTCTCCGTAACCGTTTTGTCATGTTTTTACTGATGCTGATACGTTCCTACCAGCTGAGACAATTCCTCCAAATGGTTCCAGTAAAGGCTTATCAGCTGTTCCGTGGTCTGTGTCTCCTGCTTCAGCGCGGCAACCTGGCTCATAAACTGCGTCACATTCTGTATTCCCAGTTTTTTCAGCACATCCGTAATGTACACCCGGTCCTGATAAGTCAAATTGGCATTCTCCGTCAAGGATACCCGGTTTAACAGATTATTGATAATTTCCAGTTTTGTTTCCTGGCTGTTCTGAATCCTGGTATGATTCACCAGGCTGGTCATACCTCCTTCCGCGATATAAACTTCAGGAGGAGCAGCCACCACATGAAGCAAATCTTCTCTGTCAATCCCTGCGGAAACCATCTCATAATTTCCACAGATTCTATGATAAAACCCTTCCCAGGAAGAAACCATGCCAGTCTGGCACTTTAATTCAATGGGTGCTTTTAAAGTAAGCATGGTCTCCCTCCTTTCTTCGGTCTGATTCTCTGTCAATAATTACTTTTTATATAACTGTTTATTTGCTTCCCTTTTTCAAAAATGCCGCCACATTAGCCGCACTTCGGGTAGGCGGCCACTTTTTGGCCTTCCCTTCCATCTCGGATTTGGACTTCTGTCCTTCCGGCTCTACTGCCGACT
>CAYWRB010000077.1:0-9609 GCA_964460025.1 uncultured Hungatella sp. | reverse complement strand
CGTCGCCCAAAAGCCCTTGCTTCCTCTGCATTTCCGCTGCCCGCACCTTACAATCCCAACAGCTTCTCCATACTTTCCACAGTAATCCCTTCCGTCAGCACCCCTGCTGCCTGGCCGTCCTTGATGGCCACCACTGCAGGAACCGCGTCCACGCCCAGTCTCACCGCAATTCCGTTGGATTTGTAGACGTCCGCCTTATTAACCTTAACCTGGCCTTTGTGCTTCTCCTCAAAAGCCTCAACCTCTTTTAACAACTCCCGGCTCTCCGGAACCACCGCATTCCAGATATACACGATGCCAGGCATGGATTTATCCATAATCTGGTTCTCGAAAACTTCGCTCTCCGCAATGTATTTCTCTGCGGCATAGCCTGCGATAGCGCCGTCGCCTACGGCTGTGGCAACCTGCTTTAAGAATTTGTCTCTCACATCTCCGGCTGCAAACACACCGGGGATATTGGTCTCCATCTTCTCATTGGTAATCACATAGCCCGGACGGGTCATGTCAATGATTCCCTTAAAAATCTCCGTGTTAGGCACATAACCGATAAACATGAAACATGTATCCACAGGAACATCGATGATTTCGCCGGTTCTGGTATCTTTAAGCGCCACACTGCGGAGCCTCTCATCGTCTCCTCTGAACTCCGCCACCGTGGTATTCCAGATAAACTCCATCTTGGGATTTGCCAGAGCTTCCTCCTTGGCAATCTCGTTGCAGTCCATCTTTCCTTCCTCATGCATGACGCTGACGATTACCTTGCTGGCAAACTTTGTCAGGAACATGCCTTCCTCAATGGCTGCGTCTCCGGAACCGATGACGATAACCGTCTTGTCCGTATTGGCCGCCGCATCACAGGTGGCACAGAATGAGATTCCCTTGTCATAGAGAAACTTATCCTCATTGGGAGCGCCTGTGAGACGGGGTTTCCCGCCGCTGGCAATAATTACTGCCTTGCACTGATAATTGGTGCGGAAGGTCTCCACGGTCTTTACGTCGCCTTCCAGCTGAACCCCTCTTACATCCGTCAGTTTAAACTTAACCCCAAACTTTTTGGCCTGCTTGTGGAACAGTTCCATAAGCCCAAGGCCTGTAGAGCCCTCCGGAAATCCCGGATAGTTCTCAATCTCGTTGGTGTATGTAGCCAGGCCGCCTACTAAAGCTTTCTCGATAACCAGAGTCTTTAATCTGGCGCGGCCGCAGTAAATGGCCGATGTCAATCCTGCCGCTCTGCCGCCGATGATGACCACATCATATTGCTCTATCTTCTTCTCCATCTTTTCGTCCGTCCTTTACATAAAGTATTTCGCAAGCAGCTTGCTGCCGATAAAGGCTCCGATAAACAGGAAAATTGCAAACACCCATCCGGACAGGGACAGAGACGAAATACTGGAGTACAGCGCACCGATATTGCAGCCGCCGGCCAGTCTGGCGCCGTATCCCATCAAAAGTCCCCCTAAGGTTGCCGCTACTACCTGTTTCAATGATTTAATCTTCTTGAACTTAAACTGGGAAGCTAAAAGTACTGCCACCAAAGCCCCTGCTATAATGCCAAAATTCAGCCAGGAGCCGGTGTGGTTTAAGATTCCGTTGTTTAAGGTCGCCTGAGCGCCCTCAGAAGAAAAATAGTACCATTTGTCTACGTTTCCTCCTACCAGACGGTACAGCCATGCCCCCCAGTTGGCAAAGGTTCCTGACACCCCCCAGGGAGAACCTGTACTTGCAAAAATTGCAATCTGAAAAATTGAAAGCAGCACTGCGCCGGTTACATATGTAAAGGGATTTTTAAAAATCATCTTATAATAATGGTTCTTACTTACCTTATCCCAAAAAGCCTTCAAAGCTTATGCACCTGCTTTCTTATTTGGTCTTCTCGATTACAATCTCCCACTCGCCGTCGTCAACTTCCTCAATCTCTACGTTGTGTCCGTTGTTTCTTGCCCACTCCGGAATATTCTTCATTGCACAGCTGTGGTCAATCTGAGCAATCAAAACGTCGCCTACCGCCATCTTTTCCATCTGTTTCTGAACCTTCATAAGGGGTACCGGACAAGCCTCGCCTAAGCAATCAACTGTAAATTCTGCCATGATAAATTCCTCCTGTTTTTCATTATTTTCTTTAATATATGGTTTTGATGATGAACCAGTCATCTGTTAACACACTCTTGTCAGTACATGTTTTACCACATGTTATAAACATCAGTCTCCGTCCGTATTTCCCATACGCTTCTTCTCATACTTATCAGCCGCAATATAGAGAAGTCCTATGACTGCCAGCTGCAGTATCAGGGCTCCGGCCCAGCCGAAGATATCCGGAAGAAAAACCTTGGGAGCCGTGGCATTGAAATTCAACGTCCACCACCCCATATGGAAACAATACACCACAGACTCCATAAGCCATGAAGTGCTGTCCGATATCAGCCTGACCGTCAACGAAGGAGATTTTCTGGTAATCCTGGGTCAGAGCGGCTGCGGCAAGACTACCTTGCTGCGGCTTATGGGAGGGTTTCTGCCTCCTGACTCCGGCAGTATCCTTCTTGACGGCAGACCGGTGGAAAAACCCTCCGGTCAGATGGTTATGGTATTCCAAAGCTTTGACCAGCTGTTTCCCTGGTTCACCCTGGAAAAAAATATAACCTATGCATTAAAAAAGGCAAAAAAAGGCAAAACTGCTTCAGACCGCCAGGCCACAGCCTCCCGCTATCTTTCCATGACCGGTCTTTCGGACTTTAAGGACAGTTATCCCCACACCCTGTCAGGCGGTATGAAGCAAAGAGGCGCCCTGGCCCGCGCCCTGGCTTTAAACCCCAGGCTTCTTCTTATGGACGAACCATTTTCCAGCCTGGATTACCTTACCAGAAATCAGCTGCAGTCCGCCTTAAAGGAACTGGTCTTAAAAAATCATTCCACAGCCATTCTGGTGACCCATGATATCGAAGAAGCCATCACCCTGGGAACCCGAATCGCCGTGTTAAGCCCCGGCTCCCACAATATCTCCCACTGCTTTGACCACCCAGAACATCACCCTCATTTAAAAGAGGAATTGGAGGAAGCCCTTCGGTAGACCACTACCCGGGCATACTCCTGCTGCCCTCGTAAGCCTGCCACCCGGATTCCGTACCAGGGGTCCACAAAACTTCCGATTATCTCACAATTCTTTTCACAGTATTCTTTCAATTCTTCCGCAAACATCACATTTCCGTAGATTACATTATAATAGGGACGGTGTTCCAGAAGATAATCCAGCTCCTGATGATACACAATATACTCAATGCGATTCTCTTCCAAATACTCCTTAAGTCCGCCTTCCTCCAACACATAGGGAAGATTTCTATAATCCCTGAGGCAGTCATAGTCCATAAAAAATTCCATATTCAGGTTTCCCAAAACCCTGGCTCCCTTTGGAATCAGCTGTTCTATCTGCTCTCCATACTCCTCATAGTTCCCTTTTTTCGTCTCTCCCCAAACCTGAGTCCCGGACAAGCCCAGAACCGCCGCCAGGAGAAAGGCCCACAGCCCTTTCTTCACCGCTCCCTCAAACAATTCCAAAACCAAAGCTGCCGCCATATATCCAAAAGGAAATAAAAAGAGAATACCGGTCTGATTGTACCTTCCGATAATCATCATTCCCGCCGTTACTCCCGCCGCCCCCGCAAACAAAACCTCTATCTTCCTTGCCGCCTCCCCCAGTTCCCGTCCTAAAATTATGTACACGGCTGCCGCCATCAAAAGACTTCCTCCGAATAAAAAAAACTGAAACCGGATATCCGGAACATAATAGGTTCCGCTGTTTCGCTGATACAGCCGCCCGAGGAATCCAAAAAAGCCTAAAAACTTCTCCCATGGCCCTGCATCAATTCCAAATTCCTCTGCCCCATTGGAAAAATAATGTTTCAGAAAATGTCCGTCCAGCCTATAGCTTAAACCTATGAATCCGGCTGCAAAGCAGGCGGTCACCGCTACATAGAAAACCAGCGGCTTCCACCAGTTATTTTCCCCTTCCGCCTCTGCTCTGCATCTGCCTGCCTTTTTCCCCATTGCTCCGTTTTCCCCGGCCTTCTCTGTTTCCTCTTTACAGCTTTTCCTTCTTCTCCATGCCTTCGCCGCCCCTGCCAGAAGGCAGGCTCCGTTCATTGTTCCTATGAGAAAGCTGTTGGGATGAAGCCCAATGGAAATCCCAGTGCAAATTCCTAACATCACCCCGGTCTTCTTCTGATAGAATCCTTTAAGCGAGAGAAGAATCCATATGCAAATCCACTGAATCAGACACAGCAAAATTTCCTGCCTGGCGAAATGAGAGGCATAGAGAAACTGAATATCCAGGCTGAACACCACCATAAATAAAAATCCTTTTTTCCCACTGCAAAGGAAACGCTCCCCGCCTAAAAAGCACATCCACAGAACTCCTGCTCCCCCTATCCAGGACAGCAGCCTGACGGATTTCACTCCATATCCGAAGACACCAATCATCCCCATCTGCATCAGGTGAAATATAGTTTTAATCCCATGGGGATACCTGGGCTTGGCATCAAAGAACGGCTCCGTAACCCCAATGTTTCCCTCCGTCATCATTGCCCGGCTAAGCCCTGCCAGCCATCCCTCATCCGAGTGGACAAAGGGAAAGCTTTCCAAAAAAGCCAGAGATACCAGGCTGAATAAAAGAATATAGACTGCCGCCCCTGCTCTCCATCTGGCATTTTTTGTTTTATTCTTCGTCATAGCTTCTTCCTTCTCCTTTGCTCTCCAGGCGGACCTTACAATTTCGTTAATCTACCCCTCATTATAGCCTTCTGTCAGACACCCTCGTTATTAAATTAACAGATACAGTATAAGCAAATACTATACCCCCTTGTCCCCAAAATCAAGTACAATAGGAATCAGCAAGAGAAGTGAGGCTCTTTTGCCAATCAAACTGATACGCATTACTACACCAAACGATTACACCATTGAAAGGGGGTTTTTTATGCGCCCGTGTATGAAAAAAGCTGCATTATTTTTAGCCCTGGTTCTCATGGCTCTCGGAATTTCCGGCTGCGCTTCCCACACATTCGTGCAGACCGATCCTTCGGTAATCTTAAGCGTTAAGGATTTACCAGGATACATAGGAAAAGAGGGAGTAGTCATTGTAGATACCCGTTCCGCTGAAGATTATGCTGCCGGCCACGTAGAGGGTGCGGTCAATATCCCTACCGATGACATTGTCATCAATGTTCCGGTAAAGAATATGCTGACTTCCCAAAAGAAAATTGAAAAAGTCATGGGGTCCAACGGTATTTCCAACACAACTACCGTAATCGCCTATGATTCCAACAAAATGGGGGCTTCCCGCCTTCTTTGGACCCTGTTCATGTACGGACACCGGGATGTCAAAGTAGTAGATGGCGGATTTAATGCCATAAACGCACAGAATCTGGCATCCAGCACAGAGGTACCCGTACCTGCAGAAGCCGTATTCACAGCACAGGAACCAACATCCAACTGGCTGGCTACCAAGGACGATGTTTTGGCACAGGTCAATGCACCTGATGACAATGTAATCCTGCTGGACGTAAGAAGCATGGAAGAATATTATGAGGCTGGAAAAGTTCCCACCTCTGTCATGATGGATTACAATACCAATTTCTTCTCCAGCGACCAGACATTCAAAACCAAAGATATCACCAAGATTAACTATCTGCAGGAAGGCATTGTTCCGGAAAAAGAAATTATCATTTACTGCCAGACTTCCCTGCGTGCGGCCCCTGTGTTCGTACAGCTTTTTGAAGCCGGCTACCGCAACATCCGCATCTACGACGGTGCTTATCTGGAATGGTCTTCCAATTCCAGCAACCCCATAGAGATGCCTGCAGGAGCCGCTGCTCCCGCTGCCAAGGATGCATCATAACCATGTCGGAACAAATGATTTCCATACGGATTTACAAAGAAAGAAGGAGAAAACATGAAAAAAATCTTACCTGTTATGTTAACTGCCGCACTGCTTGGAAGCACCATTACCGGCTGCGCCACCAAGACTGTTTCTGAGACCACCGCTGCACAGACAGCAGCTGCCACCACTGCAGCTGAGACAAAAGCTGAAGCTGAAACCGAAGCCGAGACTGAGAGCGAAGCTCCTGAAACAGAGGCTGAAACAGAAGCTCCCTCTACGGATTCCGTCACGGAAGCGGCTATGAGCTACTTCGCAGATTTCCCGGAAGACAGACATATGATTAATGTGGCAGACTTGTTTGCCAAGATGGATGCAGGCGAGGATATGCTGATTATCGATATCCGCCAGCCAGACGCTTATGCAGAGGGCCACTTAAAGGGAGCTGTCAACATTCCTTACGGTCCTGCCATTGCAGAGAACCTGGAGAAAATCCCGGATGATGTGATGCTGTATATCAACTGCTACAGCGGCCAGACCTCTTCCCAGGCTGTGGCCCTGTTGGCTATAGCCGGCAAATACACCACCAATATCCAGAGCGGCTACAACAACGGCATCTCCAAGACAGAAGGCTTTGAGGACTACATCGAGACTACGGAGAATGTACTTCCGGATGAGACCTATGAAGTAGATGAGGCCATCAAAACCGCCATTGCCGACTATTTTGCGGAAGCTACATCCAACACCTTCTCTTCCTTCAACTTCCCGGTAGACTCCTTAGGCGAGCTGGTAGAAGCTGAAAGTGAGGATTACACCATCCTGTCCATCCGTCAGGCTAAGGACTATGATGAGGGCCATATTGCAGGCGCCATCAATATTCCTTTTGGCAAAGGAATGCAGGAGCAGTTTTCTCAGATTCCGACAGACAAGCCGGTTATCGTATACTGCTATTCCGGACAGACCGCTTCCCAGACTATGGCTGTCCTGCGCATGTTAGGTTATGAGGCTTATAACCTGGCCGGCGGAATGGGCAGTGCAGAATCCGGCTCCGGCTGGCTGGGCAAAGGTCTTCCTACTGTGACAGATTAATGATGTCTATATGTGAATAAAAGAAAAAGGGATGTTTCACTGAAATGTGAGGCATCCCTTTTTTCATTATTTTACACAATACGCAAAATCTCAAGATACGGTATGCTAGGCTTTTACTATTTTATAATTGGGAGAAACGATAAGAAAAACAGGTTCTCATGTTGACTTTTCCAAAATTTATGGCTATAATTAAATTACCTAATGGGTAATTTAATTAGAAGGAGACAAAATTGAAATTAGAATACGCATCAGAAAAAGTCAGGTTGCAATGTACAAGCGTTAAGGCAGCTAATAAGCTGTTCGGTGGCAAAGTCAGTATGACAACCAGCCTTCTTGCACGGATAAATGCTCTTGAAAGTGCGGAACATCTGAAAGATATTATTGTTCAACCAGCTTTTCGTTTTCACAGCTTAAAAAATAAAAAAGGACGGAATCTAGAAGGTTTCTTTGCAATAGATGTAAAAACGATTCGAGAGCCATGGAGAATTATTCTGCAGCCATTAGATGAGAATAAGCAGCCTTATGTTCCCTGCAATATTGATGCAATAGCTGATTATGTAAGAATTGTAGAAATTATGGAGGTGAGTAACCACTATGAGTAACTATGTAGAATATAATGATACAATTGCTTTCCACCCAGGATACTATGTTAAAGAAATCGTAGATGAAAGCGGGCTTACTCAAGAAGACTTTGCAAAAAGGTTGGATACTACTCCAAAAAATTTAAGTCTCTTAATCAGGGGAGAGCAAAGTCTTTCTATTGATATCGCCATGAAATTATCCAGAATGCTCGGTACAAGCATAAATTACTGGCTGAATTTGCAGAATGCGTATGACGCATTAATCGCGGAATTTGGAGCAGAAAAGGAACTTGCTAAGGAACGTATCATTTTTGAACACTTAAATTATAAGTACTTCAAAGATAACTTCGGACTGCCAGATTTGCCAAGAAAAAAAGATGAGCAGATTAAACATGTCAGAGAGTTTTTAAATGTGGCAACTTTATCAGTATTAGCTAAAAGAGATATGGCCGTAAATTTCAGAAGTTCAACAGAAGAATTATCTCAGGCAAACACAATAAAGGCAAATGCGATGGTTCAGATTGCTACAAATAAAGCGTTAAAAATTGAAGGACCCGGTTTTAATAAACTCAAATTTAAAGAGGCTATTAATTATGCATTGACTTTAACCAAAAATCATAAGGAATTCTATCCTCTCATTTATAAAGCATTTCGCGAAGCGGGTGTAATATTTGTTATTCTTCCAAATCTTACCGGTTCTAAAATAAATGGCGCAACAAAAAAGATTGGAAATAAAGTTATGCTTATGGTAAATGACAGACGGCTTAGCGCAGATTCGTTTTGGTTTACACTCTTTCACGAAATAGGACATATTCTCAATGGCGATTATGGTATCTCATTTGAAACAGAAACAGGAGAACAGGAAGCGGCTGCAAACAAATATGCTGAAGATACACTAATTCCAAAAGAGTTATATCAAGCATTTATTAAAACCAATAAAAAATTCGACTTGGAATTAATTAAAATCTTTGCAAATCAAATTGATAGAGACCCAGGAATTGTTCTTGGAAGATTACAAAATGATGGAAAAGTCCGTTTTGATGACCGGGAACTAAGCTCTCTAAAACACAAATATCGAGTACAAACGACGCAAAATTAAAATCCGGAAAGAAATTTGTCTACCATCTAAAGCGGCAAGGAAGCTCCTTGCCGCCGTTATACGAACATTCAAAAGCCTCCTCCCCTCCCCTACTTCTTTTGACAATTTTCACAATAATACACGGTCCCGCCCAGGAAATTTGCTTTATGAATCTCATGTCCGCACTTGATACATGGCTTAAACAAGGTATTTTTACTTAGCTGAGTAATATATCTCCCCTTTTGTCCAAATAAATCCTTCTCCGTATCCCGGCCGCCCCGTTCACACATTTCCTTTAAAATTTTCTTTACGGAAGTATATAATGCCATAAAATCTGCTTCGGACGCTTCTCTCATGTCAAAACGCGGATTAATTCCGGCATCCCACAGGATATCCTGCAACACACCATTCCCAAGCCCCGGTATTCTTTGCTCTGTGGCAAGGAATGCCTTTGCAGTTAATTTTTTACCATTTCCTGGATAAAGCCCCCGAAAATATTCAAAAGTAAATTTATCACACAGCGGATTTGCCTTACTGCTGGATGATATATAGTAACCTTCCATACACTTTCCCTTCGGAAATATGAAAATGACGACATACATTTGTATGGATACAAAAACAGCCGTCTCATCATCAAAGTAAATGGCCAATTGGTGTTTTTTCGGAAATTTATTTTTATCCTCATAGTATTGAGGACGGGCACCATCCGCAAAGGCTATCATACTATTCTCAGTATCCATCTCAACAATGCCGCCATGATAGGTGGCGCTCATAATGGTTTGTCCCTCTAATAAATCTCCATAATCCTTACTGTCCCCATGAAAGAACACAAAATTGTGAGGCGTATGCAATACTTCAATGCTGCTTATTATTTTCCCTGTCAAATTCTTCTCTATCTGGCCGGATATGGTATAACTTTCTGGCAGCTCCAACATAATCTCTCCCCCTTTATCTATAGAAATACTGAAAATTCTCCTGTATCCCGCTTGCCATGTGTA
>CAYWRB010000076.1:1380-9649 GCA_964460025.1 uncultured Hungatella sp. | reverse complement strand
GGATGCCTCGTAAAAGCCATGTCCCTCAAATCCTGTCCCTTCCGTCACATTGCCCCCGGGAATGATATTCACAGGCCCCCTCACAATGGTCTTCATATCCTGGGCCAGTTCAAATCCAAGACTGTACTGCGGAAAAACACCTCCTGTTTTGCTCAGCCACTCCGGCACAGGCCCCGGCATACAAAAACCTATGTAAAGATATACCTTCCCGTCATCGTCAACCAGAACGCCCGGATCAAACATTTTGCTGACGGCATAGGGCGTACCGTCCTCCTTGCACACATCGCCGTAAGGCTCAAAGGGGCCAAAAGGGGTATCGCTGACTGCGATATGGCAAATATTTGTCGTCGCGTTGTAGTACAGATAATAGCGTCCGTCCACTCCCTGCACCACATCCGGCGCAGCCATGGCTTCATTGGGCTTTAAGTGGTCCGGACATTTGCTCCGCAAAAAACCGATTCCGTCACATCGCCAGTCTCCCAAGTCCTCTAACGGCGCGCTCCACACCATATAGTCTCCGGGGCAGAAGCCTAAGCTTCCTCCTGCATAATCGTGCGATCCGTAGACATACAGCCTGTCTCCAAAAATACGAGGCTCGCCGTCCGGGATATACTCATATAAGGGTAAATAAGGGTTCATAACCGGATGCTTCATTCTGTTTCCTCCCTCTCTTCTTCCTCCTCCGTCTTCACCGCCTTGACGGTCCGAATCATCTTATTCTCTACGCTTAAGATCTGAAACAGATACCCTTCAAATCTGGTCTCAAAATCCTCGTCCTCCTGAGGAAGCCTGTCCATCCTGGAGATGAGAAATCCGTTGAGGGTATCAAAATTGTCATAGTCCTCCTGGGTAAACCGGATGTCCAGCACATCTCCAATCTCCTCAAGAGGAGTAAGCCCGTTCAGGATAAAGCCGCCGTCAACAGGCACGATGTACTCTTCCTCCGCATCATATTCGTCCAATATATTTCCTACGATCTCCTCCAGAATATCCTCCATGGTGACAATGCCGGCAAGCTGGCCATATTCGTCCACCACCAGCTCCATATGAATCTTCTGGGACTGCATCTCTTTAAACAGCGGGTCAATGTTCCTGCTCTCCGGAATAAAATGGGCCTTGCGCAGAAGCCCTGGAATCTGGCTGACGGGCATCTTGCTGCGCCCTTCTTTTTCCGCATAGATCATGGCGTCTTTCATATGTAGAATTCCGATGATGTCATCCGTATCTTCCCCGTAAACCGGATAGCGGGAATTCTTTCCTTCCGAAAGAATAAAGGTAATGGCATCCTCTAAAGGCATGGTCCCGTCGATCATCACCAGGTTGGTCCGGTGGGTCATGATATCCCCGGCCTTTTTATCATCCAGCTTAAAGATATTGGTAATCATCTCCGCCTCGCTGGCCTCCAAAACTCCCTGCTCATGCCCTTCATTTACCATGGACATGATCTCTTCTTCCGTCACATTCTCCTCACTGGCGCTGATGTCAACCCCCAGCAGTCTCAAAACCACGGTGGACAGCCCCTTAACCGCCCAGATAAAGGGCATCAGAGGGATAATCACAACGGAAATAAAGGGAAGCAGCGTATAGCCCCATTTCTCAGGATCCTTGGCGGCACAGCGCTTGGGAATCACGATGCCAAAGCTGATCAGCAGAACCAGAGCCACAATCCCTACTGCTGCCAGCACCGCCCCGTGAACCAGCCGTCCGGTGTCTCCGCTTAGAAGCGGGACCGTCCGTTCCAGGTGTCCGCCCCACTTTCCTAAAATATATGCACCGATAAACATGCCTATGGCATTGGACACAATCCGGATGGAATTGATAAATCCTGAGGGCCGGCTGGCGATTTTTAAAAGCTTCCCCGCCTTTTTGTTCCCCTCAGCTGCCTCTCGTTCCAGATTGCCTGGGTTCATATTCTGAACCGCAGAGCCAAAGCCATAGAATACGGCCTCCAGTATGATAAATAAGAAAAACAGACCTATACTGTAAGGCCAATAACCATCATCCATGAAATTTCTTTTCCACTCCTTTTCCTCCGCTTCCGAAACCTTTCTTGTCCGGAAGACTCTTTCTTTTGTCTTTTCAAATATATCAAAATCTCCGGCTTTCGTCAATGACAGACTATGTAGGCAGTTCTAAACTTACCCTTAAAGCGCAGTCTACCTTCTTCAAAAGCTCCTCGTCGATGTGGCATACCTTCTCCTTCAGCCTTTGCTTGTCGATGGTCCGCAGCTGCTCTAAAAGAATCACGGAGTCCTTTATCATGTCACATCTTCTTGTATCCAATTCTACATGGGTAGGCAGCTTCGCCTTGTTCATCTTTGACGTGATGGCCGCACAGATCACTGTGGGGCTGTGTTTGTTTCCTATGTCATTCTGTATGATTAACACCGGACGGACGCCCCCCTGCTCGGAGCCTACCACCGGTCTCAAATCCGCATAATAAATGTCACCTCGTCTGATAATCACGTTTTCACTCTCCGTCTGTCATATTTTAAGATTAGTATTGACCGGATTTGGCCGGCGTATACACCATCCGTATTTTTTCGCCGGGCCGCATATGGAAACTGCCCTTCCCTGATTGGTGGGTACGGCAGAGAAAACTCAACGGTCTACTAATATTTTATGAATATGACAAGGTATGGGTGTAACCAGTCAAGAAGTGAAATCCTGATAAATATCCTGGAAATAGTCTTTCGTCCCAACGATCTTACCGTCTTTCAGATAAACTCTCGGCACCCGCTTTCCGATATCGCAGACGATCTCATAATGGAAACCGCCTCCGACGTCTGCCAGCTCCTCCACCGAGATGCTCTGATTCCCGTCCGCCCCGATGAGAGTGACCGTGTCCCCTTCCTGTACCTCCGAAATTCCGCTTACATCCACCACCATCTGGTCCATGCAGACACGGCCCAGAATCGGAACCTTCTGCCCCCGAATCAGCACATGGCCTTTTCCGGATTGATTCCTGGGATATCCGTCCCCATATCCGGCGGAAACCGTTGCCACTGTCATGGGAGCCTGGGCCGTAAAAGTACCGCCATAGCTGACCTGGTCCCCTGGTTCAATCTGCTTTATGTAAGTGATAAAACTTTTTAATTCCATAACCGGTTTCAAAGGAACCGTCTCCTTTTTCACCTCGTTCGACGGATACAGTCCGTACATGGAGATTCCGGCACGTACAAGGCAGTGGGACAAGGACAGGCCGGAATCGGAAACCGTCTTTGGCAGCACGGCGCGATTCCTTCCGGAAACCGGCTCCGCAAGAACGCCGCAGCCTGTCCCAGCCGGGCTGCCGTTTTCCGCCCCGCCCATGAAGACAAGTTCCGACAGATCAATAATGCCCGCACTGTTGGAGATATGTTTTACAGGAATCCTAAATCCCCTGTCCTCCAGCATCCTTACAAAATCTCCGTACCGTTTCGCCTGCTTCAAGGCAGACGTTTTATCCTCCTCATCCGCCCTGGCAAAATGGGTAAATAATCCCTCCGCACAGATTCCCGGAAGGCCGCCTATTTTTACTGCCAGTTCCGCCGACGGCTCATCCGGCCTCATGCCGATCCGATTCATACCCGTATCCACTGCCAGGTGGATATAGGCAGTCTTTCCCACAGCCTGGGCTTTCTCAGACACCTGTTCTGCCTGTCTCCATGTAAACACAGGAATACGGATCTCCTCCCGGATTAACGTCTCATAATGGCTGTGATGCACCGGCCCCAAGATCAGAATCGGCTTTGGAATCCCATGTTTTTTCAGATTCAACGCCTCCTGTGCCGAGGCCACCGCATACATCTCCACATAAGGGCAGGCAGCCCACGCTACCGGAGCCGCTCCATGTCCGTAGCCGTCGGTTTTCACCACTGCCATCATGCCGGTACCTTCTCTTAGATTGGCTTTCATCATCTCGATATTATATACCACCGCATCCAGATCCACCGTGGCATAAATCCTTGTATAAGGAATCTCTCTGTCCATCTATCTCTCCTCATCTTCCCAGCTTAACAGAGCCTTCCGACCGGCTTCTCCCCGCTCATCCATTCAGATAAGCCTGATGATCTCTCGCCAGCGCTTAGATATCCAGCCTCCTGGGCCTGTTCTCCGGCGCTCCGATATCCAACCTCCTGGGCCGATTCCCCGGCGCTCAGATATCCAATCTCCCTGGCCAGTTCCCCGGCAAAAAGCCCATGGGGCCCTTTCCTGGCCCGGATCCGGTCTCCTGCCGTTCCGTGGAGATGAACCCCTAAAACCGCTGCCTCAAAAGGATCTTCTCCCAAGGCCAGAAGTCCTGCGATGGTCCCTGCCAGCACATCCCCGGAACCGGCTTTTGCCATGGCGCTGTTGCCGCTGGAATTGATATAACACTGATTTTCACGTCCCGTTACCACGGTGGCCGCATCCTTCAGCACACAGGAAATTCCATAGGCGCCGCTGTAGTCTGCCGCTGTTTCCACCAGATTTTTTTGTATCTCCTTTATGGTTTTCCCTGTCAGTCTGGACATCTCACCCAGATGGGGGGTAATAATAATATTCTCGGTAAAATACTGGGTAAGCTCACTGTGGGCTGCAATCACATTGAGACCGTCAGCGTCCAGAACAATGGGCACATAGGCATTCATCAGAAACTCCCGCACCAGGGTATAGGAATCCTCCCCCAGGCCGATTCCCGGTCCCAGCACAATCACATCCGCCCAGGCGCATTCCTGTTCTACAAGTTTGTGAAGCGCCTCCTCATCCGAAGCCCCCCGCACATCCAGAATCGCCTCCGGCAAAAGCTGCTGCAGCATCAGCCGGTTCTCCTCCACCGTCAGAATCTTGACAAGCCCTGCTCCCATGGCATAGGCGGACTTAGCGCACAGATAGGCCGCGCCGCCCATTCCCGGCGACCCTGCCGCCACCAGAACCTTCCCAAAGGTTCCCTTGTTGCTGTATTCCGGCCTCCCCGGAATCCTGCCTAAATCCTCTCTGTCACAGGTAAATGCCAAAGTCCCGGCTGCCTGAATACTCTGAGGCGGAAAGCCGATATCCTGCACCACAACCCGGCCGCAGTACATCCGTCCCGGATACAGCACATTTCCCCTTTTTTCATAGCCGAAGGTAACCGTCACATCCGCCTTCACGGCACATCCCATGACCTGGCCGTTGTCACTGTGAATCCCTGACGGCATATCCACCGCCACCACACATCCGGCGCCGGCCTGGCCCATCATCTCCACAACTTCCCTGTATTCTCCTTCCACATCCCGGCCCAGACCCACACCGAACACCGCATCAATCAGGATATCACAACGCCCCGGCAGGAAATCCTTCCATTCCACCAGCTGCATATCCAGCTTCTCTGCAATTTCTTTCTGAACCTGGAACTCTTTTGTCCCACGCATCGAATCCCCTGCCAGAATCACCGTCACCTGATACCCTTGATTGTGCAGGATTCTGGCGGCCGCGATACCGTCCGCCCCGTTATTTCCTGTCCCACAGACTGCCCAGATGCTGCACTTCCTGGCTGTCCTGCACGGCCCCCCATACAGCCTCTCTGCCTCCTGTACCACGGTTTCCGCCACGGCCGCCGCCGCTCTCTCCATCAAAACCAGGGACGGAATCCCTATTTCCTCTATAGTATACCGATCCACAGCCTTCATCTGTCCGCCTGTCACAAGATAATGCATAACACCCCTTCTTTCGATTTTCCGATTTTTATGCCATTGCCGTCAGCTGTCTTTGGTCCGTAAATCCGCCTCACAGGTTTTCTCCTGTTCCCTACAATCCGTCCGCCCCTCCGCCACCACATAGGCCAGGGCATACTCCTTTTCATTGGTAATGGAAACATGGATCCGCTCAATCCCCATCTCTCGGGACAGCTTCTCTGCCTCCCTGTATAAAACCACATAGGGCTTTCCCAGGGCATCCCGCAGCACCTCGATATCAACCGGCATAAACTTCCGAAACCCGGTTCCCAGGGCCTTGGCTACCGCCTCCTTCACCGCGAAATCACCTGCAAGCCTGGAAATCCGAAACCCTCCGGCTCCCTCGGCCTGCCTGCGCTCCTCCTCCGTATAAATCCGTGACAGAAAAGCCTGCTTTTCACAGGCTTTTTTCACACGGGCAATCTCAACCAAATCGGTTCCGATACCCACAATCATAATGAATTCTTTTTCTCCTTCTCATCCTGCATACTGCATACCCGGTAGGACAGCCGCATCAGGCTTTCGGACAGATGTACATTCTCCACAACCACATCATCAGGCACCGCCAAATCAATATGTGCAAAATTCCAGATGGCTTTAATCCCCGCTTTTACCAGACGGTCCGCAATCTCCGGCGCCTTGGTTTTCGGAATGGTCAGTGCCGCAATCTGAACGTCATTGTCTACAATAAACTTTTCCAGTTCCTCCACGCCGCGGATCTCAATCCCCCGCACCACCAGCCCGATAAGCCTGGGATTGATATCAAACATTCCCTTTATCATAAATCCCCGCCGCTCAAAATTGGCATAATTGGCAATGGCCTGTCCCAAGTTCCCGGCTCCGATGATAATCAGATTGTGCTGCCGGTCAATCCCCAATATTTTACCTATCTCCGCATACAGATACCGGACATTATATCCATAGCCCTGCTGCCCGAACCCTCCGAATTTATTTAAGTCCTGGCGTATCTGGGAAGCAGTCACCTTCATCCTGGTGCTCAGCTCACCGGAGGAAATCCTCTCCACGCCATCCTCAAGCAATTCTCCCAGATAACGATAATATCTGGGCAGTCTGGTTATCACAGCTTTCGATATCTCCTTTTGTTCCACAAGTGTTACCCCTTTTCTCAATAAACTGTTTCTATTATACCTGCTTGGGAATTCTATGTCAAATCAAACGATTCCCGGATTGCAACTTTTCCCAATATATATTATACTTTATTCACACTGTCACCGGTTTTATATTATGGTGATAACCCTGTGGGCCATACTTTGGGCCATATCATCTCAGGAAAAACAAAACCTGCAGGGCGGCGCCATCCCCGCCCTATGGAAATTCAGGAGGACAATATGATTTTATCTTGCAGCCACATCAGCAAAGCCTTTGGGACTGATGTGATTTTAAACGATATTTCGTTTCATATAGAGGACTATGAGAAAGCCGCCATAGTGGGCATCAACGGAGCCGGGAAATCCACCTTGTTAAAAATTATTACAGGAGAGCTTCCCGCCGACCAGGGAGACGCGGTTCTTGCCAAGGGAAAGACTTTGGGATACTTAGCCCAGCACCAGGACCTTACCAGCCGCAGGACCATTTATGAAGAGCTTCTGGAAGTAAAACGTCCCGTGATTCAGCTGGAGGAGCAGATACGGAACCTGGAAACCCAGATGAAGCATGCAGACGGCGAAGAGCTGGAGCAGATGTTTCAAACCTATAACCGCCTGAACCACGAATTCGAGCTGGCAGACGGATACAGCTACAAAAGCGAGATTACGGGAGTCCTGAAAGGCCTGGGCTTTTCAGAGGAGGAATTTTCCAAAGAAATCTTCACCCTGTCCGGCGGCCAGAAGACCCGGGTGTTCCTGGGAAAGCTTCTTCTGTCCAAACCGGATATCATTCTGTTAGACGAGCCTACCAACCATCTGGATATGGAATCCATCACCTGGCTGGAAACCTATCTTTTAAATTATAAGGGAGCCGTTGTCATCGTGGCCCATGACCGCTATTTTCTGGACCGGGTGGTAACCAAGATTATTGAGCTGGACTGCGGGAAGGGGGCCGTATTCCAGGGAAATTATACGGCCTACAGCGAAAAACGGGCCATGCTGCGCGATGCCCAGATGAAGGCATATTTAAACCAGCAGCAGGAAATCCGCCATCAGGAAGAGGTTATTGCCAAGTTAAAATCCTTCAACCGTGAAAAATCCATCAAGCGGGCAGAAAGCCGGGAGAAAATGCTGGCTAAAATTGATGTGCTGGAAAAGCCTGTGGAGATTGATGACGAGATGAAGATACGTCTGGAGCCTGATACCATCAGCGGCAATGATGTGCTCACCGTTCGGGATTTAAGCAAATCCTTTGGCGACAACCATCTGTTTTCCCATGTGGACATAGACATTCAGAGAGGGGAACGGGTCGCTGTCATCGGCAACAACGGTACGGGGAAAACCACGCTTTTAAAGATTATCAATGAGATGCTTCCGGCTGATTCCGGAGAGATTACTTTAGGCGCCAAGGTCCACATCGGATATTATGACCAGGAACACCAGGTACTTCACATGGAAAAGACGCTGTTTGACGAACTGCAGGAT
>CAYWRB010000076.1:0-1280 GCA_964460025.1 uncultured Hungatella sp. | reverse complement strand
CTCATTCTGGATGAGCCTACCAACCATCTGGATATTACCTCCAAAGAAATTTTGGAGAATGCCTTAAACAATTATACCGGAACGGTGCTGTATGTGTCCCATGACCGGTATTTTATCAATAAGACGGCCACCCGGATTCTGGAATTGACCGGGGAAACTTTTATAAACTATATTGGGAACTATGATTATTATGTGGAAAAACGGGATTTGATGAACAGCCTGTACGGCGGCGGAAAGGCCGATGTCAGAGCAGACGGCAGAACAGGTATGGATTCTGTTAAAGACCCGGCAGGTTCTCAATCTGCTGGTCTATCCGACAACGCCGGGATATCCGACGGCAAACGGGATTGGAAAAACCGCAAGGAAGAACAGGCCCGCATACGCAAACGTCAAAATGAACTGAAAAAGACAGAGGATGAAATCGCCTCTCTGGAACAGCGGGACCAGGAGATTGATGAGCAGCTGATGCAGCCGGAGGTTGCCTCCGATGTGGGGAAATTGATGGAGTTCCATAAGGAAAAGGAAGGCATTGCAGAGAGGCTGTCTGTGCTGTATGAGTTGTGGGAGACTCTGGCGGAGGAAAATGACGGATAAAGGGCGGATGTTCCTGGAACGGCGAAAGAATTTTCCGGCAGACAGCAGAAAATTTTGAGAGGGGACGGCTGTTTATGACAAAAAAACGGATTGGAGCCATATTGGCTTTGGGACTGATTGGGGTTTTGTATGCCGCTACCATTGTTCTGGCCTTTTTAGACAGCCCTTTGGCCAGAAGCTGTCTGATGGCGGCTTTGTTCTGTACCATTGTGGTTCCGGCAGTGATTTATGGTTATATGATGATTTTGAAGATTCTAAAACGGAGAGACAAGTAACGGACAACAGGTAATGTTTTTAAAGGCTTGACATTCTATCAAATGATATGTATACTATCAATTGATAGTATATTCTATAGGAGGTACCTGACATAAAACTGAATATACAGTCATCAAGAAAAGAGGTTGTCACCTTCCTGGAGAAACTACATAAGATTCTCTTGGATGACACATTTGATTCAGATACGGATCTTACCCTGATTCGAAAGAAAAAGTCCAAAGATAAAGAACAGTTTTCCACATCATATACGTTGTTGGATTTGAATTATGATTCCGAAGATGTCGCCCAACGATTAAAAGAATTGACTGTTCATGAATATTCAGAGACTCTTGTTGATAAAGATAATTTGAATCCACCGCTTTTATTTGTTTTTGGAAAAAACATAAATCAAAAATTAGTTTATGTGAAAT
>CAYWRB010000075.1:3870-9670 GCA_964460025.1 uncultured Hungatella sp. | reverse complement strand
AAATGAAATTCGGCTTAAGTTTCAACTTCTGTCGAATTTCATTTTAAAACTTTCTAATGGTTTCTTTTTCTCGTCCACTTATCCTTTCTTCCCTGTCCTCCCACACCAGATCCTTATATCTGTAAACGCTTAACACCACGCCAAGGAGAATATACACCACAAGCGTGTGCCCTTTTCCATAAGAGAAAAACATCAGTCCGTTGGTGGAGACCACATACATTCCCAGATTGTTGAAGATCGTCCGCACTGTCTCCAGTGCAAGAATCGCGACACAGCCAATGCCCATCATCTGTCCCAGCTGGTTTTTCTGCTTTATGACCGCATAGAAAAGGGCAATCAGCATACCGGCCAGACCGGCACAAAGAATTGCCATCTTAAAAATCCCCAGCTGAGAAGCCATCTGCAGAAAGATAAAGTCATACTGAATATCAGACAGAGGTATGTTTTCCCAGGGAAGGAGATGCTTGCCGTCTAAAACAGCCGTACTGCTGCCGTTTAAAGAAAGATTGGCCGCAATCTCTCTAGTTCTTATATTCAGATATCCTGAACCTTGAAGCCTGGCAAGGGCGTAGCCTGACAGATTCCCATACACCATAATACCTGCAATGGCGACTACAAACATTGCCGCCCCAAAGAACTTTATCCTTTTTTCTTTACCAAACCAACCTTTTCCTATGGCTATAAAAATCATCAGCGTACACACCAGTATCACGTCGATAGTGCCGCCTTGGCCGCCGCCTACCTGATTTCCAACTGCAGCCAGAGCTGCAATCCAAAGGAAGCCTGCACCTATGCCTCTATAGCCTTTCCCACGGCTTTTGTAGAGAATCCCTCCAAACAGCGGCACAAACAGATACAGAAGACTCTTAAAATAAGAAAAGCCTCCGTTTCTCATAGGGAAAAGCAAGAACCATGACCGGTTTCCATTTACTAAGGTCACTCCGCCTGTGGTGCATGCCCACCAGATTCCAAATAGAAATAGGAAGGTCAAAACTTTGGAGTATTTCCCAATTCTGCTGTAATCCAAAAAACAGATCCCTGTCATCATGGCCAGGCCAAGGAGGGTATACACGCACTGACTGTAAAATTGCCGGTCAGAGACTGCTGCCGAAGGCTGATACTTTAACAGCTCTTCCCCCAGTCCGTAGAAACAGACATATTGAAGAATCAGGCCTAAAATGCTGAAACCCAGGATAATGGCAAAAAGAGGCCAGTTCATCCTGGGCCGGTGGATCCGGTCAAGTTCCACACCGGCTTCCACCGGGTCTCCCATCTGTTCTACCGCCTGGGAAAATGCTCTTTTCCTCTCCATCCCCTGGCGCTCATATTCCTCTGCCTGGTCCTTAATATGGTTTTGCATCTCTTCTGCCACACACTCCCTGGCCTTGGGGCTGCGAATCTGTTCCTTTAATTTTGTTATGTAGCTTTCCATCTCCCGGGACTGCTCCTCATGACCGTCATCCACAGTCTCCGCCTTCCGGCACAGTCCCTCTTCCTTCCCCAGGTTCGCCGTCTTAAAAATATTATGCCATCTCATAAACCACACCTCCCAAAACCTGCGAAACGGCTTTCGAATACGCACTCCACTCCTCTACCCGTTTTTTCAGAAAATTCTTTCCCTCCCTGGTGATCTGGTAATACTTGCGCATCTTGCCCTGGAACTCCTTTTCATAAGAGACAAGGAAGCCCTGGGATTCCAGGCCGTGAAGCAGGGGATACAGGGTGCCTGCCTTAAGCTCAAACACCTCGTTGGACCGCTGCCGCAGCGTCTCGATCATCTCATAGCCGTACATCTCCTTCTCGGATAAAAGCTGTAAAATCAGCATTGACGTGTTCCCTGATACGATTCCTTTGTCCGCTCCCATTTTGTTTCTCCTTTTTCTAATCAATCGGCACGCACCCCTTTAAGAGCGCCTGCCATGCCGCCGAAAACGTTCCTCCTAACAGATGATCTTTGATTTTATATAGATCATCTATATATAGATAGTCGATGCACCAACGTGCCTATATTATATATAGACAGTCTATATATGTCAAGCACATATTGATTTTTTCTGATTTTTTATTTCACGAATCATCCGTCTTCTCTGTTCTCCTGCGTTACAACACCCCGATCGCTTCCCTCACGTTCTTCACCCCGATCAGCCGGATCTTGTCGTTCTTCTTCATCTTATCCAGACAGATCTGAGGCAAGATGCAGGCTTCAAACCCCAGCTTTACCGCTTCATTAACCCTCTGTTCCGCCATGGACACCGCCCTCACTTCTCCGGACAGTCCCACCTCTCCGAAAATAATGGTTTTCTCATCCACAGGCCTGTCCTTTAAACTGGACACCAACGCCATAAGAATCGGAAGATCCAGTGCCGGTTCGTTCATCTTCATACCTCCGGCAATATTGACATACACGTCGTAACGCCCCATCTCATAGTGACACCGTTTCTCCAGCACCGCCGTCAGAAGGTTCACCCGGTTGTAATCCGTCCCTGCCGAGGTCCGCCTTGGAATTCCCAGATTGCTCTGAGCCACCAGGGCCTGGACCTCCAGAAGAATTGGCCTGGTTCCCTCCATGGCACAGGCAACCACCGCGCCGGATGCCCCTTTGGGCCTTCCGTCCAGCATAAATTCCGACGGATTCTCCACCTCTGTCAGCCCCTGGTCCCTCATCTCAAACACACCGATTTCGTTGGTAGAGCCGAAACGGTTCTTCACTCCGCGCAGAATCCGATAGGAGGCATGACGGTCCCCCTCAAAATACAGCACCGTATCCACCATATGTTCCAGCACTCTGGGGCCGGCTACCACTCCCTCCTTGGTCACATGCCCTACGATAAATATGGTGATCCCGTCTCCCTTTGCAATCTGCATCAGCAGGCCGGTCGATTCTCTCACCTGGCTGACGCTTCCCGGTGCAGAGGCTACCTCCTCACGGAACATGGTCTGAATGGAATCAATGATCACGATATCCGGTTTTACCTCCCGGATAGTCTCCTGGATCACATCCAGACTGGTTTCGCACAAAAAAAGCAGCTCTCCTGTCACCTCCCCGATCCGGTTGGCTCTCAGCTTGATCTGCTTCAACGACTCCTCCCCGGAAATATAAAGAACCTTCTGTCCTCCTGCTGCCAGATTCCGGCACACCTGCAGAAGCAGGGTAGATTTGCCGATACCGGGATCTCCGCCTACCAAGACCAGAGAGCCGCCTACCACGCCGCCTCCTAAAACCCGGTCAAGTTCCCCATACCCTGTGCTTACCCTGTCCTTCTCCTCCACGGAAATTTCCGACAGCAGAGAAGGCTTTGTCTTCTTTAATGGCCTGATCTTTCCTCCCGAAGACTCTTTTTTCCCTGTCAATTCCTCCACAAATGTATTCCACTGCTTACATCCGGGGCACTGCCCCATCCATTTTGCAGACTCATATCCGCATTCCTTACAGAAAAAAGCGGTTTCCTTTGCTTTTGCCACTCTGTTTTCCTCCTCAAATACGCTTCTTAAAAACCCACACAAAATAGGCAATCTCTGCAGCTGCAGTTACGGTCCAGGAAAACACATACAACAGATACAGGGATTCTATGGTCCTGAAATATGCAAACACCGTCCATATCCACAGCAGCCGGAACACCGTGGACCCTGCCGTTACAATAAACATGGGAATAATGGTTTTCCCCAGTCCTCTGGCCGCAGCTATGGTACAGTCCATAAATGCACTGATACAATAGGAAAGCGCCATGACAGAAAGCCGTTTGATCCCTGCATCCACCACAGCCCTCTCACTGGTAAACAGGGACAAAAACGGATACCGCAGCACATAGATTCCCACTCCCAGCACAAGCCCCAGCAGAAAGGAATACAAAAGACATATGAGAAAGCTTTTTAAAATCCTTTCCCGCTTTCCGGCTCCCAGATTTTGAGCGATAAAGCTGGTGCAGGCCGTGTAGAAAGCGGCCATCATATCATATACCAAGGGATCGGCGTTGGCGGCAGCGGAATTGCCCTCCACCATCACATGATCAAAGGAATTGACGCTGGCCTGGACAAACAGATTGGCCACCGCAAACAATGCATACTGAATCGCTGACGGAACTCCGATTCTTAAAATCCTGGTCAGCTTGTCTCGATCTACCTGAAGCTCCCCCAGACGCAGGGCAAAGGACTCCTGGCTTTTAAGCAGAAGCCTTAAGACAAGCACTGCTGAGATATACTGGGAAATGACGCTGGCAACCGCCACCCCTGCCACTCCCATACGACAGACAATGACAAAAAACAGATTCAGGAGTACATTTACCACTCCCGCAAAGCTTAAATAATACAACGGCCTTCTGGTGTCTCCGGCCGCACTTAACACGGCGTTGCCAAAGTTAAACATGGCCAGAGCCGGCGTCCCCAGAAGATACAGCCGCAGATAAAGTTTGGCGCCCCGGATCAGTTCCTCCTTGGTACCCATAAGAGTCAGAATCCCGCCGGAGATAAGAATTCCCACAAGCATGATGAATCCCCCGGCAAAAGCCATCAGGACTGCTGCGGTATGGACCGTCTTCCTTACCTCCCGGTCATTTCCGGCTCCAATAAAAAGGGCGGTCAGGGCGCTGGCGCCGCTGGCAAGCCCCAGCAGAATCCCTGTAGACAGTGTGACCAATATGCTGGTGGAACCTACTGCCCCCAATGCAATAGGGCCGGCAAATTTGCCGACCACCGCCACGTCCGATATATTGAAAACCACCTGCAGAATATTGGAAAACATCAGGGGCACACTGAAAAACATGATCTTTTTCCACAGGGATCCTGTACACATGTCCATCTCATAACTTTTCATCTCAATGTTTTGAAACTCCTTTTCCCGATTATCAGAGTCTTTTCCGGTCTGACATTCAGTATAGCACAGTTATGGAATTTGTAAAATGTAAATCCGGAACATGTTTTCATTGCAGAACATGTTTTAATGCTTCTTAAAAACCGCAAAGTCAAAGCTGCTGTCTGGAAATCCTCTGGAGACCGCAACAAGATACCTCTTATCCTTTGTCAGACGATGATTGTCCTCATACTGCCACCATTTACCGTCATAAAAATGCTGGATGAACACCGATACCTGTTTTCCGTACTGCTCTGCCGGTATATAAACCACAATATCCCCAGGTTCCTCCTTGTCAACAGAGTAGACTTTGGACAAGGGCTCCCCCCTGGTCTCTCCCAATTCCAGCCATTTTTCCTGCCCTGCCGAAATCATCAGATCCACGCCTTCCATCTGGTCAATACAACAAAAAATAAGGCCGTCGCATTCCTGCAGTTCAAACCGGTTAATATCCGTCTCTTCCCCTGTGAACGCGGCATAAGAACAGATGTACAATCCATCTTTCTCAATATCAAAATCCAGAAGCCCTCCGCTTCCATATGTATGACTATATCCCTTCTCATAGTCCTCCGTACTCTTATAGGAAATCAGAATGGCTCTCATCCCATAGTTCCTGGCATATTCCTCTAAAAAGGGGAATGCCAAAGAGGTAAAATCCTGATTTTCGCAGTCATCAATCCGCATATTCACAGGGTGCTGCTTCATAAACTTCTCAAAACTTCCCGGTTCATAACGTTCTCTCAAAAAACAAGCTTCATGGCAGGCCGGAAACGGGACTTCTGGAGCCTCAACTTCTTTATACTCCAGATAGATGTCATAGATTTCATATCCCAGCAGGTTCCCGAAATATTCCCAGGCATCTTCCATAATCAAAGAATACTGGTAGTCATCCTGCCCCTCCCTGGTTTCTTTCTCGCCGCTTATATGAACCTGAAATTCTCTTTCCCCATCGCT
>CAYWRB010000075.1:0-3860 GCA_964460025.1 uncultured Hungatella sp. | reverse complement strand
AAACCAGCACATAACCGTTGGACTGGGGAAGCGGATCCCTGTCATCACACTCCGTACAAGCCCGGACTTCCTTGATCTCAGGCGTAAATCCATATTTTTCTTCCACATACCTTACCGCATTTTCTTCGCCCAGCTTCTCCATTTCCTTCATGCGCTGCTTTTCTTCTCCAAAACGGCCGCAGGCACACAGCATAACAGACATTAGAAATAGAAACGAAAGCCAGGCCACCGGCTTTAAAAAATGTGCATTCATAAATACCTCACATGACTAGTACTGCTTTGCACTAGGGTGTAAAGCCCCATTATTTCTTTCCGAACTTTACACCCTCCTTTTTACGGATCAAACACTGCCATCATCAGGCACTGGTTCCGCCTGCCATCCTCCTGGTTCTTCCATAGAATGTCAGGAGATAAATACCGCACAAGCCTACCAGAGCATAAATAACTCGTGACAGCCACACATTTCTGAAGATAAATTCCACCAGGTTAAAATTGAAAAATCCAATAAGCCCCCAGTTTACGGCCCCGATGATACCGATAGTAAGAGCTATGCTGTCTATCATTTTGTTCATCTAAGAATACCTCCTTAAATTTTATAGTGTCATGTGCAAAGTCTTCCCCAAAACACAAAAATTATTCAGACTCATGATCCGGCTCTTCTAAAACGCTTTCGCATCAGCATCAATAGAAAAAATACAATAAAATCCACGCATATTTTTAAAATCAAGGAAACCAGGGCCGACCCTCCCCTATAGCAAAGGGGCTGCCAAAGATAATCCATAATGTGAACGCACAGCATATACAGCGAATTCCTTCCGAGAAACACAAGAGGCCGGATCACGTTTCCAAGCCTCATGAGAAAAATACTCACCTCACACCAAAACAGGCTGCCTGCCGCCGCCGTGACAAAACACAGAGGATAGAGGGGATATCTTCTCCAGGCCAGCTCCATATAGGTCCACCGGTTTAAATCCGGATACTCAAGGGCCAGCGTCGCCAGCCATACCGCACCAAAAACCATCATAAGCTTCCATGAGCCTCTTTCCGGAGCAAAACCCTTAAGTCTGTCTCCCAGATAGAAAAAAGGCACAACGGCCAGGGCAATGTCTATGGAAAATGGAAGCCACCATATTTTCCCCAATACGACTCCCACGGCGGAGGCCATCATACACACCAACGCCAGCCCTTTAAAACCATATCCTTTAAAACGGCATAGGACATGAAGGTAATCATACAGGATCTTTCCAAAAAACAATGCAAAAAAGAACCAGGGTATCCCCATGGCCTCAGCATATACACTGCCAAAGATCCCACTGTTCTCAACATCCACACCGCTTGCAAACAGAAATGTAAAGAGAACCTTTTTCCAATAGGAAAATGTGCACACAAGACCAGGCTCCTGCCATATGGCGGCTGCGACCCTTAAAAGATACATGATCACCCCCGGAATGAGAAGATGTATTCCTGCTTTCTTTGTCTTTCCAAGCCACTCTCTCCTGTCTTTGGAGAATCCGGATGTCCTGCCGCTTAAGATAAAAAACAGCGGCATGTGAAAGGAAAATATCATAGCACGCAAAATACCATCCACGCCGTGGCCCACAATCACCATAAGAATGGCAATTCCTTTGGCGCAATCAATCCAATGGATTCTTTCCTCTCCGGCCCCTGACTCCTTTTCCATAGATACGGCTCCCTTCCCAATCTTACCTGTCCCCATGTTTTCGGACAAAACATGATTATCATACTATTTTTTCGTGATAATCGCAATAACATTTATACCTTTTGTGCATTTTCAATAGACAAGGGGGGCCGGGACATGGTATAATCTGGACAGAGATTATACCAGTGCCGGTTCGCGTCCGGTCCATAAAACCAGGAGGGAAGAGATGAGAAGTATTCGTCAAAAAATCACCATATGCCTGATGGCAACCGTCTTGATCGCTTTGTTTGCCGTAGGTTTATCCAGCATTTCTTTAAGTTACAGAAGCACCATTGCCACCGTGGAACAGATGATGAGTGAGACAGCCGGACTGGCGGCTGAACGCATTGAGCAGGAATTGACCGCATACAAGAATGTAGCCATGGACACCGGATGCGTCCCGCAGTTGTCGGATCCTTCCGTATCCGTAGATGAGAAGCGTGCCGTCATTGATGAGCGCGTTGCAATGCACGGCTTCCAGAGAGGCAATATCATCGGTATGGACGGTCACAGCATCTTTGACGGAAAAGACTACTCGGACCGTGAATATGTTAAACAGGCGATGCAGGGCAATGTCTATGTGTCCGAGCCCCTGATCAGCAAAATCACCGGAGAGCTGTCTATTATGGTGGCTGCCCCCATTTATCTTGACGGAAGTCATGGCGGCCAGATTGCAGGTGTGGTATACTTTGTGCCTCCGGAGACATTTTTAAACAATATTGTCTCCTCCATCAAGCTGGGGAAAAGCAGCCGGTCTTACATGATCAACAAATCCGGCGACACCATAGCCGATGTTACCCTTGATACCATTACCACTCAGAACATTGAAAGGGACGCCCAAAGCGATACCTCCTTAAAACAGCAGGCCGATTTACACAAAGACATGAAACAGGGCAATAATGGTTTCGGAATGTTTAAGGGCACAGACGGCCGCCGGTTCATGGCCTATGCCCCGGTAGCCAACACGGACGGCTGGAGCGTTGCCGTCACCGTATTGCAGTCCGAATATCTGGCCAATACATATTTCGGCATCATCATCAACCTTGTGGTGATCGCCGCCTCCATCCTGGCTTCCATCGTGGTAGCCTTAAAGCTGTCCAGCAATATCAGCAACCCTATGCGTGCCTGTGCCGAGCGCATGAAGCTGTTGGTGCAGGGTGATTTAAAGTCACCTGTCCCCCAGGTAAAAGGTCAGGATGAAACCGCAGAGCTGACCCGTTCTACGGCAGATATGGTAAACGGCCTCAATATCATCATCAACGATATCGGTTATCTGCTTAATCAGATGGCCAGCCAGAATTTTGATATTCAGTCCTCCCACCGGGATGCCTATGTAGGAGAATTTCAGAGTATTCTTTTGTCCATGCGCAATCTGAAAGTGGAATTAAGCAATACCATCCGTCGGATCGACATTTCTGCTAAACAGGTGTCATCCGCCAGTGGGCAGGTTTCCACCGGCGCCCAGAATTTAAGCCAGGGTGCGATCTCCCAGGCCAGCGCCGTAGACGAGTTGGCTGCCACCATCAGCGATATCTCGGACAGCGCACAAAAAACTTCCACCGCCGCCGAGGAAGCAGGCCATTTTGTAAATCAGGCCGGGGCTCAGTTAGGCGTCAGCGTGGACTATGTGAAGGATCTGAACACTGCCATGGAAAAGATCTCTACGTCTTCCGAGGAAATTTCCAAGATTATCGCCGCCATCGAAAGCATCGCCTTCCAGACCAACATTCTGGCCTTGAATGCCGCCGTTGAGGCTGCCAGGGCGGGAGCTTCCGGCAAAGGCTTCGCCGTGGTTGCTGACGAAGTACGCAATCTGGCCTCCAAGTCCGACGAGGCCGCCAAAGCCACCAAGGAACTGATCGAAAGTTCCATTACCGCTGTCACGGAAGGCAGCCAGGCAGTCAATAAAGTCACCGAATCCCTGGAACAGACCAGTGTTCTTGCCGGCAATGTGACTGCCAAGATGGACATTGTGGTGGAAGCCGTGGAGAACCAGACCACCGCTATCGCCCAAGTCACCCAGGGCATCGACCAGATTTCCTCCGTAGTTCAGACCAACAGCGCCACCGCGCAGGAAAGCGCCGCTGCCAGCGAGGAACTCTCCGCCGAGGCAGGCAGCCTCCAGCAGCTGGTAGACCAGTTTACTTTGGCTAGTGATTAA
>CAYWRB010000074.1:0-9694 GCA_964460025.1 uncultured Hungatella sp. | reverse complement strand
AAGAAGGTAGAACGCAACTTTCCGGAGGCAAGAGTGGTATCAAAAAAAGACAGAATCTTTCTTGGGAAAGAAATGATCCGAATTGCGAAGCAATATGGAATAGCATTAAAACCCTGTGCAGAAGGAGACGAATTAGCTCCTTACGGTGCGGACTGTTCCGGCTGCATGACGGTAAGCACTTTTGAAACCGCACTTCATGCAAACCTTGATGTGCCTAAAAGAAAGAGCAACCAGCGAAACGGGCAGTGCGCCTGTCTGCTGGGGGTGGATATAGGAGCTTACGATACATGCGGACATCTGTGCAGATACTGCTATGCCAATACGGATGCATTACTTGTAAAAGAAAATATGAGAAAACACGATCCGTCATCTCCATTTTTGCTGGGAGGTTCCATGGCGGGAGATGTCATACATGAGGCACAGCAAAAAAGCTGGATAGACGGACAAATGCGGCTGGAGCTATAAGAGGCTATAAGGCTGAAGTCCTTTTATTGACAGAGTCGAGAATTTGATTTAGACTATAGGCAGTTCTTTGCGATTTTCAGGTTTTATTTTGAAAGGAAGAAAACACCTATGAGAATATTAGTAATCAACAGCGGAAGTTCCTCTTTAAAATTCCAGGTCATTGATTCCGAATCCGAGCAGGTTTTGGCGAAGGGGGTATGTGAGAGGATTGGAATAGACGGAAGATTTACCTATAAGACCAATACAGGAGTCTCCATGAAAGAAGATGTCCCTATGGAGAACCACACCCAGGCAGTTCATACCCTTTTGGACACACTGGTTGATCCGGAAAAAGGAATTATCAAGGACTTTTCCCAGATTGACGTCATCGGGCACCGCCTGGTTCATGGCGGAGAGAAATTTACCGGTTCCGTGGTGATTACGGATGAGGTGATTCAGGCCATGACCGAGTGCAATGATCTGGCGCCTCTTCACAATCCGGCCAATCTCATCGGCGTGGATGCATGCCAGAAGCTGATGCCGGATACGCTGATGGTAGGCGTGTTTGACACGGCCTTTAACCAGACCATGGAGCCAAAGGCATTTTTATACGGCCTTCCCTATCAATATTATGAAAAATACAAGATCCGCCGCTATGGATTTCATGGCATCAGCCATAAGTATGTGTCCCAGCGTGCAGCGGAATTTATGAGGCAGGATCCGCGTCATGTGAAAACCATTGTCTGCCATCTGGGAAACGGGGCCAGTATCTGTGCGGTAAAATTCGGAAAAGTCATTGACAATTCCATGGGTTTTACACCACTGGAAGGCCTGGTGATGGGAACACGCTGCGGAGATGTAGACCCAGGCGCCCTGGAGTTTTTAGCCAAAAAAGAAAATCTGGATTTTCCGCAGGTTATGAAGATTCTCAATCAGGAATCAGGCGTTTTGGGAATTTCCAAAAATCTTTCCAGTGACTTTAGAGAACTGAAGGATGCGGAAATCAAATATAACGACAAGGCCTCTCTGGCCCGGGAGATATTTGCCTACAAGGTAGCCAAATATGTAGGAAGCTACGCGGCGGCCATGAACGGTGTGGACAATATCGTATTTACTGCAGGAGTAGGGGAAAACGATTCCGACATACGCGAGGAAATCTGCAGCTACCTGGAGTTCTTAGGCATCGCCATCGACGAACTGAAAAATCGGGATCAGGCGGAGGCCGTGAGGATCTCCACCGGAGGCTCCAAAGTCAATGTGCTGGTGATCCGCACCAATGAAGAATTGGAGATAGCCAGAGAAGCGGCGGCCGTGGCGAGGGAGGCACACAGATGACACGAATATCAAGCGCTATTTACTTCGAGATGAATGCAACGCCTAGTGCTCCATCCAGCCAGTAATCAGACTGGATGGAGCACTAGTACTAGACGCTTTGCTCCCCCTGCAGAATCAGTGAAGCCGCATATCGGGCGCATGTTCCCAGAATGGCGATGACCTTCTCCGTATCCTGCCCGCGGTTTTCCTGAAACGCATAATAACTGCCATAGATGGCATAAGTCAATCCAATATTCTTTGCCAGATCGTCCCGGTATTCAGGGTGTTCCCTGAATGCCAGTTCTTTTATACCCTTTTCTATCTTGGAGATCAGCTGGCTGCTGCGGTTGCCGGAAAAGAGGGTATGGATCATATTGTCCTGGGACAGATAGGACAGAAACAGAGCCCGGGAAAATTCCTCCGCATTTTCAAAGATCACTCCGGGACGGTCCAGGGCCTGGATTACAGACATGACGACCTCTGTCTCCAGTGAGTCCGACAGGCTGTAGATATCCGAATAATGAGAATAAAAAGTAGATTTGTTGACCATGGCTTTTTCACAAAGCTCTTTCACCGTAATCTTTTCAATCGGTTTTTTCGACCTCAGTGCGATAAAGGCATTGATAATACTCTTCCGTGTTTTTTCCACTCTTAAATCCATACACAAATTCCTCCACAATTTAAAGAAATGGTTGTTTATCCTACGTTTTTTTAAGTTTGCCGGTGGCATTTCTTTAGCAGGCTTACTATAATCCAATTATAGTAGGAAAACCAACAGATGTCCATAAAAGAAACAGGAGGTACTTATGGATTTTTACGGATTTTACATAGGAAATGAATTTCAGGCGCACGCCTATCTGGGGGCGCACATAGAAGGAGAGGAAGCTGTTTTCCGCACCTTTGCTCCCAATGCGAAACATATTGCGGTCATCGGAGATTTTAACAGATGGACCGACACACCCATGAACAAAATATATGACGGAAATTTTTGGGAATGCAAGATTCAGGGCGTCAAGCCCGGCATGAAATATAAGTACCGGATTTATGATCAGACCGGCCATTGCCTGGACCGGTGCGATCCTTTTGGAAGATATATGGAGCTGCGGCCTCATAACGCGTCTATCCTGTGGAACCCGGAAAGCTTCCGCTTTACAGATGCCAAATGGATGAAGAAACGGACGGATCAGAAAAAGGCCCCATTAAACATCTATGAGATTCATGCCGGTTCCTGGAAATGCCGGCCCGGGAATCCTGGGGAGGCATTGCCACAGGGAAGCAGCCGGTCTTCAGGCGAGACCACAGCCCAGACAGACATTGCAAAACAGTGGTATACATACGGAGAACTGGCAGATCTGCTGATTCCTTATTTGAAAGAAAACCACTACAATTATGTGGAAATGATGCCTCTTGCCGAGCATCCCAGCGACCAGTCCTGGGGCTACCAGATCACCAGTTTTTTCAGTCCGACATCCAGATACGGAACTCCGGATGACCTAAAGCTTTTTATAAATCGGTGCCATATGGAAAATATCGGCGTTTTGATGGACTTTGTGCCGGTTCATTTCGCGGTGGATGATTATGCTCTTTGGAAATACGACGGAACGGCCCTCTATGAATACCCCAACAATGACGTGGGAAGAAGCGAATGGGGCAGCTGTAATTTTATGCATTCCCGGGGAGAGGTGAGAAGCTTTCTCCAGTCGGCAGCCAGCTACTGGCTGGAGGAATTCCATTTTGACGGCTTGCGCATGGATGCCATCAGCAATCTGATCTATTGGCAGGGAAATCCGGCCAGAGGAGAGAATAAATCAGCAGTCCAGTTCCTGAAGAACATGAACCAGGGGCTGAAAAAACGGTACCCCTCCGCTATTCTGGCAGCAGAGGATTCCACCGCCCGTCCTGGCATCACCACACCTGTGGCAGAGGGAGGGCTTGGATTCGATTATAAATGGGATATGGGGTGGATGAACGATACTCTGGCCTATTTCCAATCTTCACCGGAGCAGAGGATAGAGAGGTATCATAAACTGACATTTTCCATGCAGTACTACTATGAGGAGCAGTACCTTCTTCCCTTTTCCCATGATGAGAGTGTTCACGGGAAAGCCACCATCCTTCAGAAAATGAATGGAGATTACGAGAAAAAATTTCCTCAGGCCAGAGCGCTGTATATGTACATGTATGCCCATCCCGGAAAGAAACTGAACTTTATGGGAAATGAGTTCGGTCAGCTGAGGGAATGGGATGAGAGGAGGCAGCAGGATTGGGAAGTGATCCGCTACCCTATCCATGATGCGTTTTGGCGCTTTATGAAAGATTTAAATAAGCTTTATGAGGAAATGCCTGCCCTCTGGGAGAAGGATTATGAAAGAGAAGGGTTCCGGTGGCTGGACTGCCATCAGGAGTCCAGATGTATCTATGCCTTTGAGAGACGGGGCGGCGGACAGAGGATACTGGCAATCTTTAATTTTTCCGATAAACAGCAGGAACACTACCTGCTGGCAGTTCCTGATGCAAAGGAATTGAAGCCCCTTTTGTCCAGCGCTACGGATATCTATGGAGGAACAGAAAAATGGTCAGAACAGGCAAAGGCGGTAGTTAAGGGACAGGCGGAGTTTTCGCTGCCGCCGTTTTCCGGTGTATATTATCTCATAGGATAATGATTTAGCCATATACGTTTTCTTTGTTGACGGCCCTTTTATTAAAAGATATAATTACATATAGCAAAAATTGGCGTAATTTTTTAATAAAAGGGTGGAAAAGGGGACGAGATGTTGAAAGACCGTTGCGGATTATTACCGGATTTTTTAAAAGAAAAGCTGATCAGTCAATACGGGGAGGAACTGTTTCAAAAAATCGTGGAAGGATATGGACAGCAGCGGGCGGTGACTCTGCGGGTAAATACACTGAAAACAGATGTCCCTTATGTAAAGTCCTGCCTTCAGGCAGCAGGGATCACTTGGGAGGAAGTTTTGTGGAGTGCGGAGGCATTGATCATGGAAGAGGTCAGGGAAGATATTCTTCGAGACCTTCCCATCTACCGGCAGGGCAGTATCTATCTTCAAAGTCTGTCCTCCATGCTTCCGCCTATCCTGCTGTCACCCCAGAAAGGGGAATGCATTCTGGATATGGCGGCTGCGCCGGGAGGCAAGACCACCCAGATGGCTGCCCTGTCCGGCAATCAGGCGCAGATTACCGCCTGCGAGAAAAACAAAGTGCGCGCCCAGCGGCTGCAATATAATGTCGAAAAGCAGGGGGCTTCCTGTGTCTACCTGATGACGGAGGATTCCAGAAAGCTGGATGATTTCTTTTCCTTTGACAAGATCCTTCTGGATGCGCCGTGCAGCGGAAGCGGTACACTGGAGCTTGCCTCCGGGGCAGTAAAGCAGAAGATCACGGAAGAATTGATATCCAGGTCCATAAAGACCCAGGAAGAACTGTTGAAAAAGGCACTGAAGCTGTTAAAGCCGGGCCATGAGATGATCTACTCCACTTGTTCGATCCTGAGAGAAGAGAATGAGGACACCGTGAAAAAAATATTGGGGAAACAGGCGGAGATCGTACCCATACCGCAGGATGGCCTTCCGAAGGTACCGTTTTTGCCCACTGCAATAGAGGGAACCCTGTGCATCTGCCCCAGCCGGTTATACGAAGGATTTTTTGTGGCGAAGATCAGAAAATGTTAACTCTCAACTTCTCATGCTCATAATATCCTCAAAAAATTTCAGATCGGATTCCCGAAGCTTAATGTTAGACGCCAGTTCTTTCCCCTCAGGGGTGGTGACTTTAAATTCAATGACAGTTCCTTCGTTTAGAGAATTTTTGTACACAGCTTTCCAAAAAGGTGAAAACTTAGGGTGGTTTTGCTTAAACTGCCCCCAGGAAGTCTTTAATTGGGCAAGCTTTATCGGATTCATGTTCATGGAATAACCTCCCGAAATGTATATTGTAAAAGTATGGAAGCATTACCTGTAAACAGTCTATAATATCTGCGTGTTCATGTCAAGGGCAGCCTATCCATACAGATTTCTTGTGAATCCTGGAAAAGTATGGTATAATCTCGATAGAGATTATACCAGCGCCGGTTCGCGTCCGACCGGAGGGATGGCAAATTCCGAAGAGAACCGTGTGCATCCCCCGGAGGGAGGACAAATTCCGGGGCGAACGTGCTGCAAGGATAATGATTTAAAGAGGTACGGATTTATGGTTGTAGATTTTTTAGAAATGATGGAAAAGGTTGTGGGATGCTGTAATGTCAGTATGACCATAATAAAAGAAAGAAAAGCTTCCGCACCTGATTTTGATTTGGGACTGCGCAATACCCTTTTGGAGCCAGGAGAAAATGAACACTTCATTGAGATGTTATATCAATGGGCGGAGAAAGATGTACTTTACTATGTGACCGATTATTTTGATACGGAATATTGTGTTATCCCCATTCCCCAGGAGGAATGTGCTTACGGAGATTTTATTGTTTTAGGACCATACAGGGATATGCTTCTTACGGAACTTCAGCTCAGAGAGCTGATGGAGCAGAAAAAGATACCGATAGATTATGCCAACGAAATGAAAGAATATTACCACGCAGTGCCGTCAGTATCGGCCATAGATCAGTGGAGAGAGGTCTGTATCACCTTGTGCCGCGTCCTGTACCGGACCAGGACCGTCCAGGTTCAATATATTGTTCAGAATTCCCTGGAAAAGGACTTTCACCAGGATATCTGCAGAGACGAGCTGTCATTTAAGATGATTGAGGAGCGGTATGCGGCAGAAGGAGAGATTATGAAGGCAGTGTCCAACGGCAATATGGAAGAAGCCTTAAAAAGTCTTTCCGTACTGGGGAAATTTAAATTGTCCGTCCGTTACAAAGATCCTATACGCAACATCAGAAATCTGTTGATTACCCTTAATACCCTGCTTCGGAAGGCGGCGGAGATGGGAGGAGTTCATCCGGCACATATTGATGCCCTGTCCACCCAGCTGGCAAAACGGATAGAGACGATCAATTCCAGCCAGGAGTCCGCCCGTTTCAGAACGGAGATGCTGAGAAAATATTGTTTGCTGGTGCGCAATTATTCTCTCAGGGGCTGTTCTCCGGTAGTTCAAAAGGTCGTAAACCATATTAACCTAAATCTGACAGAAGATTTATCCTTGAAACGTCTGGCAATCGAGTATTCGGTAAACGCCAGTTATCTGTCCGCATTGTTTAAAAAAGATATGGGAGTTACTCTAACGGACTATATTAGTCAGCAGAGGGTACGAAAGGCGATTACCCTGATCAATTCCAGCGATATGCAGATTCAAGATATCGCGTCAGAAAGCGGAATATATGATGTGAATTATTTCCGTAAATTATTTAAAAAGATTACGGGAAAGACCCCGACGGAATATGTGAAACAGGTTCGTACTCACGGGGCTATGTAGACGATACCTGCCGCCATGGGGAGTATGCCGTTGATCCGGCGAAACAGTACCGGTGGTGACAGCTGGGATTTTGCAATTTTTCCATATTTTTACCAGTATTTCAAAAAATTATACTCATTGGATTCGGGCATTCGTGCTATGATATATAATACGAAGGCGGTTTGGCCGGGAGTTGCCAGCAGCCAGCCAAAAAAGAAAAGGAGACGATAGCGATGAAAAAAGGGTTAATCGGCATCCAGATGAGTACAATTAAGAGTAAGATTGATGAATTGGGTGCCTACGGAACATTGAAAGCTTGTGCGGAATTGGGATATCATTGTGTGGAAGTAAGCCAGATTCCCATGACTCCTGAGAATGTAGCCGGAATGAAAAAAGCATGCCAGGAATTTGGAATCAAGATTGCAGCCTGCAGCGCTTCCTTAGAGCCGATGATTCCGGGAATGCCAGGAGAGTATCTGTCTACTGATTTTGACAAAATAGTGGCGGACTGCAAGGAACTGGACTGCGATCTGCTGAGAATCGGAATGCTTCCCATGACCTGCATGGGCAGCCGTGAGAAAGCCATTGAGTTTGTGAAGAGGGCGGACGAGATGGCTGAGAGACTGAAAGAACATGGAATCGACCTGTATTATCATAACCATCATGTGGAATTTGTAAAGTACGACGGACAGTATCTGCTGGACATTATCAAGGACAACACAAAACATATGGGATTTGAGCTGGACATCCACTGGATTCAGAGAGGCGGCGAGAACCCGGTAGAGTTTGTGAAGAAATACGCAGGGCGTATTCGTCTGCTGCATCTGAAGGACTACCGTATCAGCGAAGTGAAGCTGCCGGAAGGTAAATTTGATCCCAAGACATTTATGCAGTCCTTTACAAGCAATGTCCAGTTTGCAGAGGTGGGCGAAGGCAGTCTGCCGATTAAAGAATGTATCGAAGCCGGCCTGGCAGGCGGAAGCGAGTATTTCCTGATTGAGCAGGATGATACATATGGACGTGATCCGTTTGAAAGCCTGAAGATCAGCCGTGACAACTTGATTGCGCTGGGATATGAAGACTGGTTCAAGCTGTAAGAAAAACTGCGAAGGTAGGAGGCGTTCATGAAAGAAAATATCATGATTTCCGGTTTTGCAGATGAGATCAGTTCTGATTTCAATAAGCAGCTGGAGACGGTTACCGGTTTGGGAATGCATTACATTTCCTTAAGATCGGCGGACGGAAAAGGAATCGCCGATTATACGGAGGAGGAAGTGAAGGAGGCATTGCTCCCCAGGCTGAATCAGTTTGGCGTGAAGGTGTCTTCCCTGGGATCGCCTATCGGAAAGGTAGGCATCAGGGATGAAGAAGGCTTTGAGAAGCAGCAAAAGCAGCTGGACATGCTCTGCCGGATCTGTAAGGTTCTGGATTGTAAGTATATCCGCATGTTCAGTTTCTATATTCCTGAAGGAGAAAAACCAGAGGATTACAGAGAAGAGGTTCTTGAAAAACTGAAGAAATTCATAGAGATTGCCAAAACATATCAGGTGGTTTTGATTCATGAGAATGAAAAAGATATCTACGGCGATATCGGTTCACGATGCAGGGACCTGATGGATACACTGGGGGGAACTTATTTTAAGAGTGCTTTTGACTTTGCCAATTTTGTACAATGTGGAGAGGACACAAAAGCCTGCTGGGAACTGCTGAAAGACTCTGTTGCCTATATTCATATCAAGGATGCGGTTTCCACAGACAAGGAGAACGTGGTCTGCGGCACCGGTGAAGGCAAGATTAAAGAGATTTTAAGCCAGGCCATCAATGAAGAAGGATATGAAGGTTTCCTGACACTGGAGCCACATCTGGTACTGTTTGACGCGCTGGCATCTCTGGAAACCACGGCGGCGGAGAACATCATAAAAGAGAATAAGGCAAAGGACGGCGCTGAAGGGTATACCATGCAGTTCCGTGCACTGTGCGGGATTTTGGATACGATTTAGGATTTAGGAGAAGGGTGTTTTTATCATATAAAGTTTAAGAAAAGGGGAAATGAAATTATGGACAAGAAAATTCGTTTTGGACTTATCGGTATCGGAGCACAGGGCGGTGCTTATGCAGGGTTTTTGACCGGAAAGGGCGGTTTTGCAGGAATGCCTGTTCCCCCATGTCCGCCGCACTGCGCATTGGGCGCTTTGTGTGATACGGATCCGGCAAAAGAAGCCATGTGCAAAGAGAAATATCCTGAGATCCCGTTCTATAAAGACTGGAAAGATATGGTGAATTCCGGTGATGTGGATGCGGTGATTACCACGGTTCCTCATTATCTTCACACGGAGATCGCTATCTACTGTCTGGAGCATGGAATGAATGTTCTGGTAGAGAAGCCTGCAGGCGTTTACGCCAAGGCAGTCCGCGAGATGAATGAGTGTGCGGCAGCTCATCCGGACGTGGCGTTTGGTATCATGTTCAATCAGAGAACCAACAAGCTGTATCAGAAGGTGAAAGAGCTGGTGGCGTCCGGTGAACTGGGACA
>CAYWRB010000073.1:7446-9724 GCA_964460025.1 uncultured Hungatella sp. | reverse complement strand
ATCCGGAAAGGTGTTGATTGACAAACCTGCATTAAGAGCATATACTTGTAAAACCTGTTAAAATATTCAGATAATGGTTCGGATAAAAAGGAGGGGGTAAAAGCGATGCAAAAAACGGAGCAAGACAGAGATGCTGACAATATTGGCAGCACAAACAATGTCGGCGAGACGGATAATGCCAGAGATACGGATAAGGCCAGCGACATGGATAATGCCAGCGGAATAAACAATGCCAGCAGCATAAGCAGTATCGGCGGCACAGGCAAATCGGACATCGGAAAAAGGAAAGACAACCAAAGCACCGCCACCAGACTGTCCCTTATCTGGAACCTTCTAAAAGGAAGCAAAGGATTTTTCGTCATCAGTATTTTTGCCACCATGATGGTGAATGTATTTGACATGATTTCTCCTCAGATTATACGAATGGCCATTGACTGTGTGATTGGAGGAAAAGAGTTGGAACTGCCGGCTCTGGCGGCAAGGTTTGCGGGGCAGTACGGCAGCAGGGAATATTTGAGAAGCCATCTGTGGGCGGTTGGACTTATGATTCTTTTTCTGGCGGCAGGCAGTGCTGTCTTTCGCTACATAGCCATGGTTTTTAACAGCAGAGGAGCGGAGCATTTTGCGAAGACTATGCGCGACCGCCTGTTTTCCCATATTCAGAAGTTGCCCTTTTCCTGGCATATGAAACATCAGACCGGTGATATGATTCAGCGGTGTACTTCGGATGTGGATACCATTAAAAACTTTATTTCGGAACAGCTGACAGCAGTGTTTCGGATTATTATGATGATTGTGTTGTCGCTTATTTTCATGTTCTCCATGAATGTGAAATTAACTCTGGTGGCGCTGGTGTTTATTCCGGTTATTTTCCTGTATTCCTGGGGGTTTCATGCCAAGATACGGGAGCGGTTTACAAAATGTGATGAGAATGAAGGCATCCTCTCCACCATTGCCCAGGAGAACCTGACGGGAATACGGGTGGTGCGGGCCTTCGGACGGGAGAATTTTGAGAAAGAGCGCTTTGAAAAGCAGAACAATATTTACACCAATGAATGGATGAAGCTTTGTCTGGTACTGTCACTGTTCTGGGGAACCGGAGACCTGGTTTCCGGCCTGCAGATTATGCTGGTAGTGGTGATGGGAGCTTATTTCTGCGTGCAGGGGCAGATGACGGCAGGAGAATTTATCGCGTTTGTGTCCTACAATACCATGCTGGTGTGGCCGGTCCGTTCATTGGGAAAGACCATTTCCGAGATGAGCAAGGCGGGAGTGTCGGCGGAGCGTATCCGGTATATTCTGGGTTCTCAGACAGAGCAGGACAGGCCGGGGGCAATGGAGCCGGATATGGAGGGAGACATTGAGTTTCAGCATGTTTCCTTTGGGTATGGCAGCGAAGAGGTTCTGTCAGATGTCAGCTTCAGGATTCCAAAAGGAACTACCTTCGGAATCTTAGGAGGCACCGGTTCGGGAAAATCCACCTTGATGCATCTTTTGAACCGGCTTTATGAGCTGCCGGAGAAAAACGGCAGAATCACCATCGGCGGTGTGGATATCAGGGATATGAAGGGAGAATGGGTGAGACAGCACATCGGAATGGTGCTGCAGGAACCGTTTTTATTTTCCAGGACCATCTCGGAAAATATCGGAATCGCCGCTAAGCAGGCTTCTCTCCCGGAGATTCGCCAGGCGGCGGCTGTCGCCTGTGTAGATGAGGCCATTATGGATTTTTCCAGGGGCTATGACACGTTAGTGGGTGAGCGGGGAGTGACACTGTCCGGCGGTCAGAAGCAGAGAACAGCCATTGCCCGTATGCTGATGCAGAAGGCCCCTATTATGGTGTTTGACGATTCCCTGTCGGCAGTGGATGCGGAGACGGATTTGAAGATTCGTCAGGCCTTAAAGAGCAAGCTGGCCCAGACCACAGTGATTCTCATCGCCCACAGGGTAACTACGCTGATGCAGGCGGACTGCATTATGGTGCTGGATAAGGGAAAGGTGGCAGAGCTTGGCTCCCACCAGGAATTGATGGAGAAGAACGGAATCTACCGAAAAGTCTACAACATGCAGATGAGTTTGGAGGAGGAACGCCTGTGAAACGAAGTTTCACACATGGAATGCGTTCCGACGACATGGCAGGTGCCGCAAAGCGGCGCGTGCCGTTTCCGCAGGGAGGAACGCCTGTGAAACGAAGTTTCACACATGGAATGCGTTCCGACGACGTGGCAGGTGCCGCAAAGCGGCGCGTGCCGTTTCCGCAGGGAGGAACGCCTGTGAA
>CAYWRB010000073.1:0-7346 GCA_964460025.1 uncultured Hungatella sp. | reverse complement strand
GGAGGAATTATATGGAGCAAAAAAAGGAACATGAGATTACGGCGCTGCCGTATTTTGGGATCAACAAGCTCCTTCCTTATTTAAAGCCCTACAGGTTTACGGTTATTTCTATGATTACCCTGGGATTTTTGGGTGGTCTTATGGATATTGTCATACCGCTGTTTCAGGAGTATGCCATTGACAATTTTATTACCAAGCGGACTTTGTCTACCATGGGAAGCTTTGTGGCGGCTTATGTGGCGGTGCTGTTGTTTCAGGTGACTGCCAACGGAATTTCCGCCTATCAGGCCTGTCAGGTGGAAATGTATGTGGGCCGGGACATGAAGCGTCAAAGCTTTAACCATCTCCAGACTCTGGCATTTTCCTATTTTAATCAGAACAGTGTAGGTTACATCCATGCCAGGGTTATGAGCGATACCAACCGCATCGCATCGCTGGTATCCTGGAGCCTGATGAATGGCATTTGGTACATTTCCTATATAATAGGCGCCATTCTCGTGATGCTGTGGGTAAATGTCAGACTGGCCTGTATGGTTTTGATGATTGTGCCTCTGCTTACTGTGGCGGCTGCATTTTTTCAGAAGAAGCTGGTAAACATTAACCGGAAGGTAAGGGAAATCAATTCCCAGATTACTTCCAATTTTAATGAGGGAATCACCGGTGCAAAGACTACGAAGACTCTGGTAATTGAGGAGAAAATGGAGCATCATTTTAACCGGACTACCAAAGTGATGGAGGCCATGTCCGTGAGAGGAACCCATTATCACGCCCTGTTTGCCTCCATGATATCTTTTGCATCTTTTGCGGCCCTGGCCCTGGTTCTCTGGCAGGGCGGGATGATTACCATGGAAGGGGTTATGGAAATCGGTACCCTGTCCGTGTTTATGACCTATGCGCTGGGGATGATGGAGCCGGTGCAGTGGATTGTCCGGTCCATATCCGATTTGATAACGGTGCAGGTAAATGTAGAACGGTTTTCTACGCTGATGGAAACCCAGTCAGATGTGAGGGATACCAAGGAGGTGGAGGAGAAGTACGGAGACTCCTTTGAGCCAAAAAAGGAGAACTGGGAGCCTCTTTACGGGGATATCACCTTTGATGATGTGTCTTTTCGATATCCTGACGGAGAAGAATATGTGCTGGAGCATTTTAATCTTCATGTGCCTCAGGGAACCAACATTGCCATCGTGGGGGAGACAGGGGCCGGAAAATCTACGCTGGTGAATCTGGTGTGCCGGTTTTTTGAGCCCACCTCCGGAAGGATACTGATTGACGGAGTGGATGCCAGGGAGCGTTCTCAGCTGTGGCTGCACAGCAATATCGGGTATGTGCTGCAGACACCCCATTTGTTTTCAGGAAGTGTATTGGAGAACTTAAGGTATGGGAATCCGGATGCCACCATGGAGCAGATTGAGGCGGCGGTGAAAAGCGTGTCGGCGGATGAGGTGATTGCCCGGATGGAGAAAGGGTATGACAGCGATGTGGGAGAGGGCGGGGATCTGCTCTCTACGGGGGAGAAACAGCTGATTTCCTTTGCCAGGGCGGTTTTGGCTGATCCCAGGATTTTTGTGTTGGATGAGGCCACCTCTTCCATTGATACGGTGACGGAGAAGAAGATTCAGGAGGCTATCCGGCATTTGATGAAGGGGAGGACTTCCTTTGTAATTGCCCACAGGCTTTCTACCATCCGGCAGGCAGATTTGATTCTGGTGATACGGGACGGGAAGATTGTGGAGAGAGGGACTCATTCGGAACTGATTGGGAGACAGGGGGAATATTACCGGCTGTATACCAGGCAGTATCAGGAGGATGTGGCTTTGCGGGTGTTTGAGGAGGGGTAATTTCGGCGAGGAAGGGATATGTGGGAAATACGTGCGGTAGGGATGTGTGAAAGGGACGCTGGGAAAAGAGTTGCCTTCCGTTTGCGGGTTTCGGAGCCAGAACCTCTAAGCTTTCAGAAATCTGCTAAAATCAGGGACAAAAATCCGAACTCGCTTCGCCGAGACTGCGGATTTTTGTCCCTAACGCAGATTCCTGAAAGCTAAGAGGTTCTATGTCTCCTGCAAATGCAAACGGAAGACAACTCTTTTCCCAGCTGTTTCTTGTTGTCCGCGGCTATTTTAATGTGTAACGAAATAGCGTAGTGCTTATTTACTGCCGTCCGCGGGTGTTTTAGTGTACAACGAAATAGCATAGTGCGTGTATACTGTCGGCCGAAACTATTGTAAGAAAAGCGATAACGTAGTTTCGGGGTGATAAGGTAACGGCACGCGCCCCTCAGGGCACCTGCCAGGTCGATGGAACGTATGAAGGCTGTCTTTTCACGTCAGCACTTAGCGCACGTTTTTTGTGCGCTTAGTACTGTTACGTGAAAAATCAAGCGCAAGCGTGCCGGAAGGAGTCCATAATACCACCGAAGCGGACCCCATGCTTATTGATCAGAATTTTCTCCACCTTACCGGAGAAAATTCATTCTGCGGAGTTTCACCAAATCTCCCACAAAGTGGAAAGCGCATCCGACGGAAATATTTAACATTTTTACATCTTTCCAGTTGACAATCCATATAGAGTACCATATAATTACTATTAGTAATTACCAATAGTAAATACACAACATAAGAAAGAAAAAAGAAGTATTAAAGCCAGGAGGGAAGGGATGAATACTACCAGTTTGAAGCATCTCTTAGACGCCTGCTTCACAGCCAAGCATATTATTGAGACCATGCCGGCGCTTCCTAAAGGGATGAAGCCGCGGCACATTCATGTGTTGGACACTGTGAATGAGGTGTGCAGGGAGCAGGAAGAGTGCCGGGTCAGTGATGTAAGCGGCAGGCTGAATATTACCATGCCCAGTATCACGAAGCTGATACAGGAGCTGGAGGCTCTGGGAATGCTGGAAAAATACGCGGACAGAGTCGATAAAAGGGTGAATCTGCTGAAACTGACAGATAAGGGCAGACAACATGTGAAAAAATATGTTCAGGATTTTCATGAGGATTGGATAAAGAACCTGGAGGATATTCCGGATCAGCAGGTGGAGGAAGCCATAAAGACGATTGAAAGACTCCGGGATACCATGCCAGGAAGATAAGGAGGTTTCTATGGAAAAGAAGAAAGAGATTTCATTTGTGGAAGGGTCAATTTTTGGGTCGCTGATTCGGTTTGCGGTTCCGGTTCTGGGGGCATTGATTCTTCAGGCAGCTTACGGTGCGGTGGATTTGATTGTGGTTGGGCAGTTTGGAGATGCGTCCAGTATTTCTGCCGTTGGTACGGGTAGTTCTTTCATGCAGATGGTGACATTTATCATTACCAGCCTGGCCATGGGATCTACGGTTATTATAGGGCAACATATCGGTGAGCGGAAGCCGGAGGAAGCGGGGAATACGGTGGGTACCACCATTATCCTGTTTGCGGCTATCGGGATTGGGGCAACCATTCTGCTGGAACTGTTTGCCGGAAAGCTGGTGGGGATTTTAAAGGTGCCCCAGGAGTCTGTGGAAAAGACCATTCTTTATATCAGGATCTGTTCGGCAGGAATTCTGGTGATCATCGCCTACAATGTAATCAGCGGTATTTTGAGAGGTGTAGGCAATGCCAATCTGCCCTTTCTGTTTGTGGGGATTGCCTGCGTGGTAAATATTGTGGGAGATTTGTTGTTGGTGGGAGCGTTTCATATGGATGTGGCGGGAGCAGCCCTGGCTACGATTTTCGCACAGCTGGTATCCGTGGTGCTTTCGGCAGCGATTATTCGGAGACAGAAGCTTCCTATCAGCTTCTCACGAACTCAGTGCAGGATCTACGGGATGGAATTAAAGAAAATATTGAAGATCGGAGTTCCCATTGCGCTGCAGGAGGCCATGGTGCAGATCTCATTTTTGGTGGTGAATTCTATTGTAAATAATATGGGGCTTATGCCGTCGGCTGGCTATGGGGTGGCGTCTAAGATTGTGTCTTTTGTCATGCTGGTGCCGTCCTCGGTGATGCAGAGCGTCTCTGCTTTTGTGGCGCAGAATATAGGGGCGGGGCAGAAGAACCGTGCATGGAAGGGCATGATTACGGCCATGGTTACGGGATGTACCGTAGGGATCGTGATTTTTATGGCGGGATTTTTCGGCGGCGGCCTGTTGTCGGCGGCGTTTACTCATGACGGGGAGGTGATTGCCCAGAGTGCGGATTACCTGAAAGGATTTTCCATCGATTGTATTCTTACCTGTATTTTATTTAGCAGTATCGGTTATTTTAACGGAAGCGGAAGGAGCATTCCGGTGATGCTTCAGGGAGTTACCTCCGCTCTCTGCGTCCGTATTCCGATTTCCATATTTATGTCAAAACTTCCCGGTGCGTCTCTTGTGGGAATGGGACTGGCCACGCCTATTACTACCGTGTACGGAATTATCTTTTTTATCATCTGTTTCAGACGGCTGAAGGGTTGAAAGCTTATTGTTTGCCGGGGAACAGTGAACCATAAGGAAAAGCCTGGGGTATAAAAAACTGATCTGATGAAGGTTATTGATTTGTAGGGGCATTACAGGTATAATATAATTACTTGATGAGAACTTTTCGGATATAAGGGAGGGTATCTCAAAAGATATCGCTTATTATAGGGGGAAGATTTTGATGAAACAACGAAAAAGATCCTTTCTGGGAGCCCTGTATGTCCTGCTTCTGCTGCTGGCTATTATGGTTCTTTTCCGCTGGTATATGACTCAGAATACCATACGCATGGAGGAGCGGAACAAGAATTATGCTCTGGATTCTGCGCGGCTGAAGGCAGCCCAGGTAGATGAGGAGTTTAACAATGCTCTGAATCTGATTAACACCTATACCTATTTCTGGGAAGAAAGCTTCACCGGGCCTGAGGATATTACCAGGATGCTTAAGGAGATGGAGCAGAATTCCCGGTTTGATGCCCTTTTATACACGGATGCGGATGGGACTGACCACGCATCGGACGGACGGACCGCCGATGTGACGGACAGAGACTTCTATCTGAAAGGAATGCAGGGGGAGAATGGCATTTCCATTATTTTTAATCCCCACTTTTTTGATGAGACCATGGTTTCTTTTTATGCGCCTGTCCGCCGTGACGGTCAGATTCTGGGAGTATTTCGAGGAACTTATCTGGCGGAGGAGCATTTGAAGGATATGCTGGCCACCACCTATTTCGGAGAGAAAGCAGAGGTTTTCCTGTGTATGCCGGACAGACGAGTCATCGCCAGTTCGGACGAGGAGCTCCATGAGGGAAATATTCTTGATATCTTGACAGAGTCGAAGATGATCGATGAGAATACGGCCCTGGAAGCAGGAGGCATCTTTGAGAATGGCGGAGAAGGAGCTTTTATCTGTGATTTCAGCGGTTCCGGCAATAAGACGGACAATATCTGTGTCTTATATCTTCCAGGCAGCCAATATGTCTTGGTGCAGACATTTCCGGAAAGCGTGACCCGGGGAATGATAAAGGCTGAGAATTCCATAGGTTTCCGGCTGGAAGCAATGATGCTGGGGCTATTTGCCATCTATGTCCTTGCCTTGTTTGTGCGGGCGGGAAGGGAACGAAAGATTCTGGAAAGTGAAAACCGGGAGATGGGCTATATCATCCAGGGTGTCAACACCTTGTTCCTCCGGTATGTCCTGGTTGATTTTGAGACAGACAGATACAAGTATCTGGAAGGAACGAAACCGGAGAACAGTTCCATCTCAGAAAGCGGAAGCTATGACGAGCTGGTAGAGTATTTGTGTTCACTTTTTATCAATGAGGAGGAGCGGCAGGATTTTGCCAAACAGATTGCCAGAGATGCAGTGGTTGAGGCAATGGAGAATCAGAATGACCTGCGGTTTGAATGCCATATATGCCGGGGCGGTCAGGCAGAATGGGAGCATGTGAACATCATATGCCTGGAAAGAAAGGACGGTCATGTAAGCAAGGCCCTTCTAAGTAAACAGAATATTACGGATGTGAAGGAGGAAGAGCTGCGCATGCAGGCGGCCAAGTCTCTGGCGGACCGCAAAGAGAGACAGTACAGGATCGCCATCACATCCAACGCCATCTGCACCTATGATTTCAATCTGACTCAGAATCTTATAGAGGAAGATATCATCCAGATCGTGGACGGACAGCAGGTGTCTCTTCTTGAAAATGCAGGCCTTAAGGCTCCCTGCAAGGCTTCCGACTGGTTTGAACGCAGGAAGCAGTTAGTTCTGGAAGAATCTATGAACGATTACTGTACGGTGGTAAATCTGGATTATTTAAAGGAACGGTTTGAGCAGGGAGAGGCAGAGGTAGACATTGAGTATTGGAGGCAGGATACTCAGGGAGAAAATGTGTGCGTGAGGCAGTCATTTATTATGACTCTGGACAATATCACCAATGACCTGATGGTTATGGCCGTGGCAAAGGAGATTACGGAAAGCGTAAAGCAGCAGAGAGAACAGACTCAGGCTCTGCAGGATGCCCTGATGCAGGCTCAGCATGCCAACAAGGCCAAGACTACCTTCCTTTCCAACATGTCTCATGATATCCGTACTCCCATGAATGCCATTATCGGTTTCGCTACCATTGCTGTCAGCCATATTGACAACAAGGAACAGGTGAGGGACTGTTTGCAGAAGGTTCTTTCCTCCAGCAACCATCTCTTAAGCCTGATCAACGATATTCTTGATATGAGCAGGATTGAAAGCGGAAAAGTGCAGATCAAGGAGCAGGAGTGCAATATTTCCGAATTGATGCACAACCTGGTAAATATTATCCAGCCTCAGGTTAAGGCCAAGCAGCTGGAACTGTTTATTGATACGTTTGAGGTTGTCAATGAGGAGGTGATGGCGGATGCCCTGAAGCTGAACCAGGTGTTTATCAACCTTCTCAGCAATGCTGTGAAATACACGCCGGCAGGCGGAACGGTTTCTTTCCGAATCATGCAGAAAACCACCTTCCGCCACGGATATGGGGATTATATTTTTACCGTTAAGGATAATGGCATCGGTATGTCGTCGGAGTTTGTGAAGCATATCTTTGAACCCTTTGAGAGGGAGGTGACCACCACACAGTCAGGGATACAGGGAACCGGTCTGGGCATGGCCATCACCAAAAACATTGTGGATATGATGGGCGGCACCATCGATGTGGAAAGCCAGATGGGGAAGGGAAGCACTTTTACGGTGGGGCTTACCCTAAAGCTGCAGGATGTGGAGAAGAATGCGGAGCAGATCAAGGAATTGGAGGGCCTGCGCGCTCTGGTAGTAGATGATGACTTCCACATCTGTGACAGCGTAAGCAAGATGCTTAAGAAGATCGGAATGCGGGCGGAATGGACCACCTCGGGAAGAGAAGCAGCGTATCGGGCACAGAT
>CAYWRB010000072.1:8324-9734 GCA_964460025.1 uncultured Hungatella sp. | reverse complement strand
CTTACTATTCTGTTATGAGTTATAGGAAGAAGGAGAAGCTGATTGTAGATTAAGTTCATATATGAGGAGAGAGGAATATGAAGAAAAGAAGGAAAGCGGGAATTTTGTCACTTTGCGTAGGCACGGCATTAAGCCTTCAGGCTCCTTTGATGGGTTTTGCAGCCAGTCCGGAGTTTGCCCGTTCAGCCGAAGAATGGGAGCGGCTGAGGGATAATGTGCTGGAATATGAGGAATTGGAAGATCTGATTCATGAGTACAATGTGACCACCCAGAAGAATCAGTATACTGCTAGCTATATGGGAAGGGATCAGAAGATAAGTGATCTGATGGGCGAGAAGCTGGAGTTGGCTCAAAAAGGGTATGATCAGGCATCCAATGCTGGCACAGAGGCTGAGAGGATTAATGCAGAGTTTGGTGCCAGACAGTCAGAACTTATGGTTTTAAGAACCTATGATACCTTGCAGGATTCGGATTCTGTTAGATGGAGTAATGCAAATACGGAAGGACTTCTGGTACAGGAGGCCCAGAATACGATGAATTCTTACTATCAGCTGAAACAGCAGCTGATAGCGGCGGAAAAGGGAAAAGAACTCTTGGAGGCTCAGCTTAATTCTGTGCAGACGCGTATGTCCGTCAATATGGCCACCCAGGCGGAGGTTTTGGCCGCCCAGCAGAGTCTTCAGAACAGTGAAGCTCAGATCCTTTCTTTGAATAGTCAGATAGAGTCCGATAGACAGAAATTGATTATTATGACAGGCTGGAAGCAGGGGGAGCATCCGGAGATCCGGCAGATGCCGGAAGTGGATTTTAATAGAATCGCAGCCATGGATCTGAATCAGGATATACAAACTGCCCTTGCCAATGATTATCAGCTGAAACAAGACAAAAATAAAGCGGCAAGTGTCCCGAGTAAAGACTATCAAAAAGCGTATGAGATTACCGTAGCTACGGACAAAGAGGATATCGGAGCGGCGGTAACCAGTGCTTACCAGGCGGTGCAGCAGGCCAAAACGGCTTATGATGAAGCGGCGCTGGCTTTGGATGTGGCTTCCAAGAATTTGGCAACGGCATCCACCCAGCATAATCTGGGCAGTATTAGCCTTCTGGAATACCGTCAGGCAGACAGCGCTCAGGTAACCGCTCAGACGGATCTGGAGATCAAGAGATTGGAACTTCTGAAGGCAATGGAAGCTTATGATTGGATTGTAAAAGGGGTGAGATAAGTGAGAGCAGGAAAAAAGACAGTTGCTGTGGTTTTAGCCGGTCTGCTTTCTCTGTCTGCAGTTTATCCTGCTTTTGCTGCAGAGAAACCGGAGGGGATGGATGATGCCACCTGGATCAGGCTGCAGGATGGGAAGATCGAGTATGATGAGATCGAGAATTTGGTAGTTTGTTTTAATCCTACCTATC
>CAYWRB010000072.1:6049-8224 GCA_964460025.1 uncultured Hungatella sp. | reverse complement strand
ATGCCGCGTATCAGTCAACCATAACACAAAGGAATCTGGGCATGGCTACGGATACATCGGTGGAAAATGCGGAAAAAGGGTTGGTATCGGCGAAGAAACAGCAGCAGTCATTAAACGATAATTTGTCGGGGCTTCGTCAGAATTTGAATATTTTGATTGGCGGTTCCTATGATATGCCCGTAGAAGTCGGCACCATCCCGGCTCCGGATTTGGGGAAGATTGACGCTATGAATCCGGATCAGGATGTCTATAAGGCAATCCCCTATGATAAGGATGTCCAGGCTGATATCCACGAGGATGAGAGGAGCCAGGCCAAGTATGAACTGAAGTATCTGTCTCTGGAAGAGAGTAAGGGAGAACTGAAGTCAAGGCTGGAGTCTATTTACCAGAAGGTTTTGGAGAGCAAAACCTCTTATGAGGCGGCTCAGACAGCGCTTGAGAGCGCCACCATTACCATGAACGGGAATGACTTAAAGTTTCAGATGGGGATGCTGGGACAGCTGGAATATCTGCAGGCCAAAGTGGGATACCTGCAGCAGAAGATGACTTATGATATGGCGGTGCTGAGTCTGTATCAGGCGATCAATAACTATGAGTGGGCGCTGTATGGGATTTATTCAAATTAAGAGGCTGTACAAGGGCTGATGCAGGATATGCACCAGCCCATTCTTTTCAGTCAAGGAATATTTTTCCTATCTTTACCCATACCGGCAAAATAGCGAGTGCGGAATTCATTGGAATTTCTGCAAGGCAGTACCAGCCAATTCCGGAAGAAGAAACCGGATCTGCAGATTTTGATCTCTGTGATCTAAAAGCTTTTCATAATCCTCCCCTAAAAGCTCCTGCAATAAGACTTTGGAGGAATCCGGAACCACTGCATGGGAGGCATCTACAAAGCAGAGGCGCGGGTACAAAACGCACCACCAGTTACGTCCTCTGCCTTCTCCCAGCCGTACCTCCACGGCATCATAGGTTCCGGCGGGCAGGATAATATCTCCGTAAGCTTTTGTAGGGAAATAGCTTTGAGTAAGATTAATTTCCGCACCATAAGAATAACCGAAAGTCTGCATGTAAGCCGCTGCTTCGTCTTCCAGTTTCTTTTTGTTGTTTGTAATATACTGGCAAAATTCTTCCTTGCTTTCTGCGTCTGTTTCGGACAGCTCTTCCAGAAGATAGGTTTTGACCATCAGCTTCAGATCCTGGTCTTTTTTTGTATTGCTGTTGGCCAGCACGTGAAAACGCAGAATATCCGGAGAAATCTGTCCGGCCAAGTTCTCTTCCTTCTGTCTGAACCATATCATAGAGCAAAGAAAAGCAAGAAGGAAGCATGTAATGGATATGGTAAGCTCTTTTTGATGTTTCATGTTCTATCCCCTTTTTTAGATTTCTAATTGTAATTGTAACCAGGTATGGTATAATTAAACACGCATATGTAAAAAACAGATATATTTGTTTTAAAGGAGAGGAATATGAGACAGACAATAGCGGTACTTTTTGGCGGTCAGTCATCGGAACATGTAGTGTCCTGTATGTCGGCGGTTAATATTATTGAACAGATAGATAGAGAGAACTATAAAATTTTGATGATTGGTATCACCAAGGAGGGACGCTGGATTTTTGTGCCTTCTTTGGAGGATATCAAGTCCGGAGAGTGGGAAAAGGGAGACGTGGAGGCAGTTCTGTCCCCGGACGCCACGAAAAAATGTGTGATTCTGAACCGAGATAATCAGAGGGAGGAAATAAAAATAGACGTGGTATTCCCGATTCTGCATGGACTTTATGGGGAGGACGGTACGGTTCAGGGGCTTTTGGAACTGGCCCAAATTCCATATGTTGGATGCGGTGTCCTGGCATCTGCGGTGGCTATGGATAAACTGAGCACCAAAATCATTGCGGATTCCTTGGGCATCTGTCAGGCGGCTTATGTGCCGGTAATGCGCAGCCAGCTGGAAGATATGTCTCTTGTGATAGGCAGGATAGAGAAGAAATTATCCTACCCGATGTTTGTAAAGCCATCCAATGCCGGATCTTCTGTGGGGGTAAATAAGGCGGAGAATCAGAAAGAGCTGGAGCATGCACTTCTGGAAGCGGCGAGACATGACAAAAGGATATTGGTGGAAGAGGCCATTGTGGGACATGAGGTAGAATGCGCCGTGTTTGGAGGCGGAAAAGAAG
>CAYWRB010000072.1:0-6039 GCA_964460025.1 uncultured Hungatella sp. | reverse complement strand
TCTGTCGGCGGCGGATTTCTATGATTTTGAATCCAAGTATTATAATGAAGAGTCCAGGACAATAGCGGATCCGGAACTTCCGGGGAACGCGACGGAGGAAATCCGAAAGAACGCCATAGCTATTTTTAAGGCCATTGATGGGTATGGCCTTTCCAGAGTCGATTTCTTCGTGACAAAGGAAGGAAAGGTGATCTTTAATGAAATCAATACCATGCCCGGATTCACGGCCATCAGTATGTATCCCATGCTGTGGGAAGCCAGAGGAATAAGCAAAGCCCAGCTGGTGGAGAAACTGATCTCTCATGGAAGAAGGCGCTATGATGAATAGAAATGCGCCAATCGGAGTCTTCGACTCAGGAATCGGAGGGTTGACAGTCGCCCGAGAGATCATACGGCAGATGCCGGAGGAAAGGCTTGTCTATTTTGGCGATACGGCCCGTCTGCCATATGGAAGTAAATCCCAAGATACTATCGTCCGATATTCCAGGCAGATCATCCGTTTTCTGATGACAAAGGAAGTAAAGGCCATTGTGATTGCCTGCAATACGGCCAGCGCTTATGCGCTGGATGTGGTTGAGAAGGAGTATGATATTCCTATTTTAGGCGTGATCAATGCCGGAGCGCTTACGGCAGTGAAGGCTACCCGCAACGGGAAAATAGGAGTCATCGGGACAGAGGGGACCATAGGAAGCGGTATATACACAAAGGTTATGAAAAAGATGCGCCCGGATATCGAGGTCACCGGAAAACCCTGTCCCCTGTTTGTGCCTCTGGTGGAGGAAGGGCTTCTCCATGATTCGGTTACGGATGAGATTGCCTCCCGGTACCTCAGTACCTTAAAGGGGCGTTTTATAGACACTCTGGTTTTGGGCTGTACCCACTATCCGCTGATACGTTCCACGCTGGGACGGCTGATGGGAAGTGAAGTGACACTGGTGAATCCGGCCTATGAAACAGCGCTTGAACTTAAGAAGCTGTTGGAGGAGCGACAGTTGACCTGCCTGCCTGATGCGGCAAAGCAGGAGAAATACCAGTTTTATGTCAGCGATCTTGCGGAGAAGTTTACGGCTTTTGCAACTTCGATTCTGCCTGTGGAGGCAAAGGAAACAAGAAAAATCAATATTGAAGAGTACTAAAGGAGAAGTGCCCATGACTCGAGATGTACTAATTAGTATCAGCGGCGCCCAGTTTTCTGACGGAGAGAAAGAAGACGTGGAGATGATCACTACCGGAGATTATTTCTTGAAAAACGGAAAACACTATATTATATATGAAGAGATTGAAGAGGGCAGCAACGATATTACAAAAAATACCATCAAGGTTGCTCCGGATACTATGGATATCATTAAAAAAGGAAATATCAACACGCATATGATATTTCAGAAGAATAAAAAGAACATCTCCTGTTATTTGACTCCCTTTGGAGAACTGACGGTGGGTATCCATACCAATGAGGTCCATGTGGAAGAGGGGGAGGATGTGCTTAAGATAGAGATTCAGTACTCCCTTGATATTAATGACGAATATGTTTCGAACTGCAGCATTACGGTTCAGGTCAGATCCAGAAATGCGGAAGAATCATAAAAAACTGCCGCAGAATCAAACCATAATGGGGTCTCGATTCTGCGGCGCTTTTTATTTCCCTTTTTTATCAGCATTCTTATCTTTCTTAAACCTTTGGAAAAATCCTTTTTTCTTAGGCGGGGTGACAACGGAACCGCCTCTGACGCTTTTAATTTCCGTGATATAGATTCCGCTTACGACTACTTTGGCTTCCGTCTTAACCGGAAGTGCCTGAAAAACTTTCTCATCTGCAAGAAGGGTCATGACTCTTGGGCCTACCTTGGCTTTTACCACCGGGACCTTGGCCCATCGCATATACTTGGGAGTCTGTTCAAACACCATCTTGGGAAGATTGGCTTCTTTAATCTTCATTTTCTTTTTATCAATAACCAGCATGGATACTGTCTGCGCGGCAGCTTCCAGCAGGGCCTGCTGCTCTACCTGGCGTTTTTCTAATTTTCTTCCCAGGAAATACAGAATGGCCAGTAAAACCACAACAATAATGAGAATAACAAGTAAGACATTTAAAAATGTGCTCATGGGGAATACCTCCGACTGTGTACTTGGGCAGGCAGGGCCTACTTATAAAAAGTATACCATTTTCCGGCAAAAAAGGCAAGAAAAAAATCCTTGACATGAAGAATTCATTGTGTTAATATGGAATGTACACTATCATGGCATCGTGTGTATATAGGGTTTGTATGCCCAAAAATCAGTAAAAAATGAATAGAAAACAGGGGTGAAACGTCAATGGAGAAAAGCAGAATGCGTCCTGTAAAGGCAGGGAAAAGCGTAAGAATGAGCTACTCAAGACAAAAAGAAGTACTTGAGATGCCAAACCTGATTGAGATTCAAAAGACCTCGTACCAGTGGTTTCTTGATGAAGGCTTAAAAGAAGTTTTCGAAGACATCTCTCCCATTGCTGACTTTGCGGGGCACTTGAGTTTGGAATTCGTTGATTTTACATTATGTAAAGATGACATCAAGTATACCATAGAAGAGTGCAAAGAGCGGGACGCGACTTACGCGGCTCCATTGCAGGTAAAGGTAAGACTGTGCAATAAAGAGAAAGACGAGATCAAAGAACATAAGATTTTTATGGGTGATCTTCCCCTTATGACAGATACGGGATCTTTTGTCATCAACGGCGCAGAACGTGTCATTGTCAGCCAGTTAGTACGTTCCCCTGGTATTTACTATGGTATTGGACATGACAAGATTGGAAAGGAACTGTACACCTGTACCGTGATCCCCAACCGCGGGGCGTGGCTGGAGTATGAGACGGATTCCAATGACATTTTCTATGTCCGTGTAGACCGAACCAGAAAAGTTCCGGTTACGGTACTGGTTCGCGCTCTCGGCTATGGCACCAATGCCGAGATTCTTGATCTGTTTGGTGAGGAACCGAAACTTTTGGCCAGCTTTGGTAAGGATGTATCCGACAATTACCAGGATGGCCTCTTAGAGTTATATAAAAAGATTCGTCCCGGTGAGCCCCTGTCTGTAGACAGTGCGGAGAGCCTGTTAAACAGCATGTTCTTCGACCCGAGAAGATATGATCTGGCTAAAGTAGGACGATACAAATTCAACAAAAAATTACTGTTTAAGAACCGTATCGCAGGTCATACCCTGGCTGCGGATGTGGTGGATGAGGAAACCGGAGAGATTCTTGCTCAGGCAGGTACTGCAGTGGATAAGGCTCTGGCTGATACCATTCAGAACGCAGGAGTTCCTTATGTGTGGATTCAGGGTGTTGAGAGGAATCAGAAAGTGCTGTCCAACATGATGGTGAATCTGTCCTCTTACGTGTCTTTTGATCCGGCTTCGGCAGGTGTTACGGAGTTAGTATACTATCCTGTGCTTAAGTCTATCCTGGCAGAATATGGACAGGATGAGGAAGAACTGAAGCGTGTGATCCGCAGGAACTTAAGCGAATTGATACCAAAGCACATTACAAAGGAAGATATCATTGCTTCCATTAATTATAATATGCACTTGGAAGAGCAGATTGGCACTGCTGATGACATCGATCATCTGGGAAACAGAAGAATTCGTGCCGTCGGCGAACTTTTGCAGAACCAGTACCGCATAGGACTGTCGCGTATGGAGCGTGTAGTCCGGGAGCGTATGACCACACAGGATATGGATGACATTACGCCTCAGTCTCTGATTAATATTAAGCCGGTGACCGCGGCGGTAAAAGAATTCTTCGGAAGTTCTCAGCTGTCACAGTTTATGGATCAGAACAACCCTCTGGCAGAACTGACACATAAGAGGCGTCTGTCCGCTTTGGGACCAGGCGGTCTGTCCAGAGACCGTGCCGGATTCGAGGTCCGGGATGTGCACTACACCCATTATGGACGTATGTGTCCCATTGAGACTCCTGAAGGTCCCAATATTGGTTTGATTAACTCTCTGGCTACTTATGCCAGGGTAAATATCTACGGATTTGTGGAAGCGCCTTACCGGGTGGTAGATAAGTCAGATCCTCAGAACCCGGTGGTGACGGATGAAGTTGTATACCTGACGGCAGATGAGGAGGATAATTTTATCGTCGCTCAGGCCAACGAACCTCTGGATGCGGAGGGACATTTTGTCCACAATAATGTATCAGGGCGTTACAGAGACGAGACATCCTCGTTCCAGAAGAAGAACATTGATCTGATGGACGTATCACCGAAGATGGTGTTTTCCGTTGCTACTTCCATGATCCCGTTCCTGGAAAACGATGATGCAAACCGGGCCCTTATGGGTTCCAACATGCAGCGTCAGGCGGTTCCGCTGCTGACTACGGAGGCTCCTGTGGTGGGAACCGGCATCGAGGGGAAAGCGGCGGTAGACTCCGGCGTCTGTGTTGTTGCAAAGAACGCAGGGGTTGTGGAGCGTTCCGCATCAAATGAGATTATTGTTCGGAGAGATTCCGACGGCAACCGCGATGTATATCATCTGACCAAGTTTAAGAGAAGCAACCAGTCCAACTGTTATAATCAGAAGCCTATCGTATTTAAAGGCAGCCATGTGGAGGCAGGCGAAGTCATTGCTGACGGTCCCTCCACCCAGAATGGCGAGATTGCTCTGGGCAAGAATCCTTTGATTGGATTCATGACCTGGGAAGGCTACAACTACGAGGATGCCGTACTTTTAAGTGAACGGCTGGTACAGGAGGACGTGTATACGTCCGTCCACATTGAAGAATACGAGGCGGAAGCCCGTGATACGAAGCTGGGACCGGAGGAGATCACCCGGGATGTTCCGGGCGTAGGCGAGGATGCGCTGAAAGATCTGGATGAGAGAGGCATCATTCGTATCGGTGCCGAGGTCCGTGCCGGAGATATCCTGGTGGGCAAGGTGACTCCAAAGGGAGAGACGGAGCTGACTGCCGAGGAACGTCTGCTGCGCGCTATCTTTGGTGAGAAAGCAAGAGAAGTCCGTGATACCTCTCTTAAGGTACCTCACGGTGCCTACGGTATTGTGGTGGATGCCAAAGTGTTTACTAGAGAGAACGGAGACGAACTGTCACCGGGAGTGAATCAGACTGTCCGTATCTATATTGCGCAGAAGAGAAAGATTTCCGTTGGTGATAAGATGGCCGGACGCCATGGCAATAAGGGTGTGGTTTCCCGGGTTCTTCCGGTGGAGGATATGCCGTTTCTGCCCAATGGCCGTGCCCTGGATATTGTGTTGAATCCTCTTGGCGTGCCGTCCCGTATGAATATCGGGCAGGTGCTGGAGATTCATCTGAGTCTGGCAGCCAAGGCTCTTGGCTTCAATATCGCAACTCCCATCTTTGACGGAGCCAATGAGGTCGACATTATGGACACTCTGGATCTGGCCAATGATTATGTGAATTCTTCCTGGGAAGAATTTGAGGAGAAATATAAAGACACGTTAAGACCGGAAGTGATGGATTATTTAGGCTCTCACTTAGAGCATAGAGAGCTATGGAAAGGCGTGCCGATCAGCAGAGACGGCAAGGTTCGGCTTCGCGACGGACGTACGGGAGAATATTTTGATAGTCCCGTTACCATTGGGCATATGCATTATCTGAAACTTCACCATCTGGTTGACGATAAGATTCATGCCCGTTCTACCGGACCATATGCACTGGTTACCCAGCAGCCCTTAGGCGGTAAAGCTCAGTTCGGCGGCCAGCGTTTCGGTGAGATGGAGGTTTGGGCTTTGGAGGCTTATGGCGCTTCTTACACGCTGCAGGAGATTCTGACGGTGAAGAGCGATGACGTTGTAGGCCGTGTGAAGACCTATGAGGCCATAATCAAGGGCGAGAATATTCCGGAATCAGGGGTCCCCGAATCCTTCAAAGTTCTTTTAAAGGAACTGCAGTCTCTTGGATTGGATGTCCGGGTATTGAAAGATGACGGCACCGAGGTGGAGATGACGGAGAATATTGATTACAGTGATATTGATCTGCGGTCCATCATTGAAGGCGACCGCTCCTACGGGAACCAGGAGGAGTCT
>CAYWRB010000071.1:0-9805 GCA_964460025.1 uncultured Hungatella sp. | reverse complement strand
CTGCGATATGCCAGATAAAGATTGCCCGGTGTGTGGGACACTGATGAAAAAGGACGGACATGATATTCCTTTTGAGACATTTTTAGGATTTAAGGGCGATAAGGAGCCGGATATTGACTTGAACTTTTCAGGAGAATATCAGAGCCATGCCCACGACTATACCGAGGTGATTTTCGGAAAGGGACAGACCTTCCGGGCGGGAACCATCGGTACCCTGGCGGATAAGACGGCATACGGGTATGTGAAGCGGTATTATGAGGAGAGGGAGGACCGGAAAAGAAACTGTGAGATTAACCGGATCGTTCAGGGGTGCGTCGGTATCCGGCGGACTACGGGACAGCATCCGGGAGGAATCGTGGTGCTTCCTGTGGGGGAGGAGATCTATTCCTTTACACCGGTACAGCGTCCGGCCAATGATATGACTACCACCACGGTAACCACTCATTTTGATTACCACTCCATTGATCACAACCTGCTGAAGCTGGATATTCTGGGGCATGATGATCCTACCATGATCCGTATGCTTCAGGATCTGACAGGCCTGGATCCTGTTAAGGATATTCCTCTGGATTCCAAGGAGGTAATGTCTCTGTTTCAGGATACGTCGGCCTTAGGGCTGACGCCGGATGATATCGGCGGGTGCCCCCTGGGGGCTTTGGGGGTGCCGGAATTTGGAACGGATTTTGCCATGCAGATGCTTTTAGACGCCAAGCCCAAGTATTTCTCCGATCTGGTAAGGATCGCCGGACTGGCTCACGGAACGGATGTGTGGCTGGGCAATGCCAAGGACCTGATTCTAAGCGGACAGGCTACCATACAGACAGCCATCTGCTGCCGTGATGATATCATGGTGTATCTGATTCAGAAAGGGTTGGAGGAAGGGCTTTCCTTTACTATTATGGAATCCGTGCGAAAAGGAAAAGGATTAAAGCCGGAGTGGGAGGAAGCCATGTTAAGCCATGACGTACCGGAGTGGTACATCGAATCCTGCAAGAAAATCAAATACATGTTCCCCAAGGCCCATGCGGCTGCCTATGTTATGATGGCATGGAGAATCGCCTACTGTAAGGTGTTCTATCCTCTGGCTTACTATGCCGCTTTCTTTAGCATCCGTGCCAATGCCTTCAGCTATGAGTTGATGTGTCAGGGAAGAGACAGACTGGAATATTATCTGGCGGACTATAAGAAACGGGCAGATTCCCTGTCCAAGAAGGAACAGGATTCCCTGAGGGATATGCGTGTGGTTCAGGAGATGTATGCCAGAGGGTTTGAATTTACGCCTATCGATATCTATAAAGCCAAGGCCAAGGAATTCCAGATTGTGGATGGAAAATTAATGCCGTCTTTAAGCAGCATTGAGGGCATGGGAGATAAGGCGGCGGAAGGCGTGGTGGATGCGGTGAAGGACGGGGCATTTTTGTCCAGAGAAGACTTCCGAAACAGGACCAAGGTAAGTAAGACCATCTGTGATCTCATGGGAGATCTGGGATTGTTGGGAAATTTGCCGGAGAGCAATCAGCTGTCGCTGTTTGACTTTGGATGAGAGGAGAAGATGATAAACAGGTGACTTTAAGACCACAAAGCGTTGCACTATAAAAGTTTAATGCATAAAAGGATTGACAATACCGCATATCTATATTATCATTAACCAGAAAAGGACAACACACAAAGGAAAATGAAAGAGGGATATGGCTATGGAAAAGAAGGGCAGAGCGCCTAAATTTTTGGAAGCGCTCATCGTATTTGTTCTGATCATTGCAGTGATTATTGTCACCTTAAATTATAAGGTAGGCATGCAGACTCCCATGATTCTTGGCTGTATGATTGCGGTAGTATTTGCCATGTATCTGGGATATCCGTGGAAAGAGATTGAGAAAGGCATTCTGGACGGTATGACATCGTCTCTGCCGGCGATTCCCATTCTGATGCTGGTAGGAATGCTGGTGGGAATCTGGATTCTGGGAGGAACCATTCCCTCGATTATCTATTATGGATTAAAGTATATTACACCAGGTTTTCTGGTTCCACTGACCTTCATCATGTGTGCCATTACGTCAGTTGCCACAGGAACCTCTTTCGGTTCTATCGCAACGGTAGGCCTGGCCTTTTTCGGTGTGGGAATTGCCATGGGAGTGCCTGCCGGCCTGATGGCCGGAGCCGTGGCATCCGGCGCCTTCTTCGGCGACAAGATGTCTCCTATGTCCGATACCACCAATGTGGCTCCGGCCGTAAGCGGCTGTACTCTGTATGAGCATATTGGATCCATGATCTGGACTACGGCTCCCGCTACGGTGATCTGCCTGGTGCTGTATGGAATTTTAGGCGCCCGCTTTGGAAAGGGAACCGTTGACTTAAGCAATATCGCCCTTATTATGGGAACCTTAGAGGAAAATTTCAAGATCAATGTACTTACCCTGATTCCGCCGGTGCTTGTCATCGGGATGTCAGCCTTTAAGGTGCCGCCCTACAAAAGCCTTGGCATCGGAGTGATTGTAAGTGCAGTTCTTGCATGTATCATTCAGGGTGTTGATTTTAAGGCCGTGGTTGCGGCTACGATGCAGGGCTTTAAATCTGAGACGGGAGTTGCCCAGGTGGATACGATTCTTACAAGAGGCGGGATCAATATGATGGCAGGTACCATCACCATGCTGCTTGCCGCTACGGCCATGGGCGGAGTGCTGGAAAAGTGCGAAGTCTTAAAGACCGTAATCAACATGCTGATGGCACGGATCAAGGGATACACAGGGCTGATTTTAGCGACAATCGTGGGAACTGCGGCTACAGCGGCGGCCTCCGGCAATATGGTTCTGACTTTGATCCTTCCGGGCAAAACCTTTTCGCCGGCATATGAAAAAATGAATATTCACGGAAAGGTTCTTTCCAGAACCATGGAAGATATCGGGACTCTGGGACTTGTTCTGATTCCGTGGACCAATCCTGCCATTTACCTGATGAGTACTCTGGGTGTGGATACCAGTTATATCCCATATACATTCTTAAGTTTAATCGTGCCAGTGATCGCAATTATCTTTGCTTTTACCGGCATTGGTGTCTGGGATAGGGAAGGAAATCCGGTTAGAAGAAGAAAATAGAACGGACGGCGTATTTCATGACGGAGTAAAACTGCCGTGGAATACGCCTTTTGTATCGGCAGAAACTGCCTGGGAGGGGGAGGGCTTGAATACGGAGATAGCGATAATAGGAAACGGCTGCGCGGCCAGAAAAGCCATGGAAACCGTGCGGCAGTCAGGCTTTAGGGGACGTGTAGATGTATTTTCAGACAGCGGGCTTCCTGCGTATAATCCAATGCTTACGACTTATTATCTTGGCGGAAAGATTCCTTATGAGGACTTGCTTCTACATAAAGAAACCGATAGATTTTATGAAAAATATGAAATAGATCTTCATCTGAATACCCCTATTGTGCGGCTGGATCCGGATAAGAAGATGTTTTGGGACAGGGAAGGAAATCCGTGGAATTATGGGCAGTGCCTGATTGCTGCCGGCGCATCCCCTGTTATTCCTTCTATGGAAGGTGGCGGGGAGGAAGGTGTTTTTGTTCTGCGGACAGCGGAGGATGCCTTGAGAATCAAGAATTATATGGAAAGCCGCCGGATTGGAACGGCTCTCGTAGTAGGGGCGTCCATGGTAGGAATTAAGGTGGCTGAATTTTTGCTCCAGGAAAAAATCTCGTGCTGTCTGGCAGACGGAGGAAAGGGAATCTTTCCGTTGGCCGCCCATCCTAACTGTCAGGCCCTGATTGAGAATGAGGTAAAGAGGAAGGGGCTGAAGCTGCGTTTCGGAGGGAACATTACACGGATCACAAGGGATGGAAAAGGGCTTTCGGCATTCTTTTCGGATTCGGAGGAACCGGTGTCGGCGGATATCATTTTTTTATGTATCGGTGTAAGGCCAAATCTGTCTTTCCTCAATCCGGAACAGGTTGCGGTAAAAGGAGGAATCCTGGTAGATCCTTGTATGAGAACCAGCTGTAAGGATTTGTATGCTGCCGGAGACTGTACGGCGGGACATGATGTATTTTACGGCGACAACCGGATCATCGGACTGCTGTCCAACGCCAGATTCCAGGGAAGGACGGCAGGCCGCAATATGGCAGAAGGGTACGGGACTGAAGTCTACTGCGGAAGCACAGGGCACAATATCACCCATTTTATGGGAATGGATTTTGTAAGCATGGGGAATCCCCTGGCAGAAGGAAGAGTATTTGAAAAATATTTAAAACGAGGCCGCTATATCCGTCTGGTGTGGGATGAGGGCCGCCTTCTCTCCGTAAATCTTCTGAATGCCAAGGAGATTGCCGGAGTGTTAAAGAACCTGTTTTTAAAGACAGGGGCATGCTTTCATCAGCAGGAGGAAGATTTTTTGGATTATGGGGAATTTTCAGCTCAGCTGATAAAAAAATATATGAATGAGTGAGTGAGATGATCGATTTTGAAAAAGGGAAGATTCCTGGCCCTGAGTCAGGAATCCAGATAAAGAAAACCATCTGTTCCATCTGCAACCCGGATTCCCATTGCGGGATTGACGCTTATGTAAAGGATAAAAAACTGATTAAGGTGGAAGGAACGGCTTCCAATCCCCACTCGGCCGGCATTCTCTGTGCCAAGGGAGCGGCACAGCGCCAGTATGTCTACAATAAGGAGCGCCTCCTCTATCCCATGAGACGGGTGGGAAAGAGGGGCAACGGCGAATTTGAACGTATCAGCTGGGAAGAAGCCTATGAGACCATTGCGGATAAACTGAATCGGTACAAGGCCTGTGGCAGCGCTGAGTCCGTGTGCTTTTTTTCCGGGTTTGCCAAATGGTACCGGGTCGGGCTGGCTCGTCTGGCCGCTGCTTTTGGCACGCCGAACTATGCAACGGAAAGCAGCACCTGTTTCCGGGCGACCCAGCTTTCCTGGAAGCTGGTGTTTGGCGCGGGAACTCAGCCGGATTTTCAGAATGCAGCCCTGATGGTGATCTGGAGCAAGAATCCGGCCTATTCCCAATTCTATCAGTCCCGTCTGATTTTCGACCGGCTGGAACAGGGGATGAAGCTGATTGTGGTAGATCCGAGAAATACGCCTATGACGGAAAAGGCAGACCTCCATCTGAAACTGAGACCGGGAACCGACGGAGCCCTGGCCCTGGCCATTGCCCATGTGATGATAAAAGAGCAGATCTATGACAGGGAGTTTGTGGAAGGGTATACATGGGGATTTGAAGAATACAAGGCATACGTAGCGGAGTTTACGCCGGAGCGGGGAGAGCAGCTGACCGGTGTTCCAAGAGAACAGATCATAGAGGCGGCACGGATGTATGCCTCCGTAAAACCGGCAGCCATGATGGTAAGCGCTTCGCCGGTGGTACACCATGTAAACGGGATACAGAACTACAGGGCGGTGATGATGCTTGTGGGCCTTACGGGAAATTTTGACGTGAAAGGCGGAAATGTGGTTACCCCTTATGGATACTGCTATTCTTCCTCGTTTGTGGAGACCAATGAAAGGGCTTTTGAAGGAGAGCGGTTTGACGGAAAAAGGGGAATCGGAGAGGAAGAGTTTCCGGTTTGGTTCCGCCTTATCCGGGACGAGGTACAGGCGGTGCGGATCCCGGATTACGTGCTGAAAAAGAAACCGTACCCTTTAAAGGCAATCGTCGGTTTCGGATTGAACCATCGAATGTGGCCGGATTCCGGTTATATGAGAAGGGCTCTTGAGGAGATCGAATTTTTTGTCAACACGGAATTGTTCATGACGCCTACCTGCAGGTATGCCGATCTTCTGCTTCCGGCCTGTTCCTCCATGGAGCGCAGTGAGATCAAGGTATACAACGAAAATTATCTGATTTGTTCAGAACAGGCCATAGAACCTTTGGGAGAGAGTAAAAATGATATGCAGATCATTCTTGACCTGGCAAAGGCCTTGAAACTTGACGATGAGATGTTGAGTATGTCCTATGAGGAATGTATGGATTTTCTCTTAAAACCTGCCGGTGTCAGTCTGGAGGAGCTGAAGAGGCACCCCGGAGGAATGTACGCGCCAATAATACAGCCTCACAGGGAGCGGGCATACCAAACCGAAGGCTTTCATACGCCCAGCAAAAAAATGGAATTCTGTTCCATGGTGCTTAAGGATTACCTGGAACGGGAAGGATATGATCCTCTTCCGGTTTACCGTACTTTCTATCAGGTTTATCCCCATCTTTCACCGTCAGACTATCCGTTTATCCTTTCGTCCGGATGCCGCAAGCCTCAGCTTGTACATACGCGCTGCTATCGAATGCCGTGGCTTACAAGCCTTGAGGATACGGCTTTGGCGGATATCCATCCTGAGGATGCACAGAGACTTTTGCTGGAGCAGGGAGATGAGATTCTGATTTCCACACCCAAAGGAAGTTTAACAGCCCGCGCCAACATTACCCGTATCGGACAGAAGGGAGTGGTATTCTTCTATCATGGAGATCCCGAAAGAGACCCCAATGAACTGATGGATAAGGATTATCTGGATCCCATCTCCGGTTTTCCGGGATATAAAAGTTTTGTGTGCAGGGTTAAAAAGAAAGAGGAAAATAGCCATGAGGAAGTATAAAAGCATAACGCTTAAATCAGACCGCTGTACCGGCTGCTATGCCTGTGCCGTAGCCTGTATGGATCAGCATTATGATGTGGATGAGGAGTTTCTCTGCTTCCGCCATGTGCTTCATATGGAACAGGAGCATGAGGACGGAATCCGGTTTGCTTCGGCAGGCTGCATGAACTGTGATGATACGCCCTGTGTATTTGCCTGTCCTACCGGTGCGGTTTTTCGTGATGAGGGGACAGGGTTTGTCGCGGTACAACAGTCCAAATGCATCGGATGCCACAGCTGCCTGTTGGCCTGCCCTTACGGTGCCCCCAGATTTGACCGGAACAATAAAATGCACAAATGCGACGGCTGCAATGACAGGGTGAAGGCAGGGCTTCTGCCGGCCTGCGTGGCTGTCTGCCCTACGAAAGCGTTAAGTTTTACTTGATGGTTCCGGCTTTGGCTTTACGGCTAAGTTCCGGCCAGACAGTGATAAGCATGGTTCCGAAACAGGCCAAGCCTCCCACAAAGTTGGAGATAGGCTCCGCCATAAAGATTCCATTGACACCCAGGCCAAAGAATTTGGGAAGGATAACGATCAGGGGAATGACGATGATGACTTTTCGGAAAATGGAAAAGAATACGGCATTTTTTGATTTGCCCAGGGCAACGAACACGGCCTGACCGGCGAATTGGAGAGACATCATAAAAAAGCCGAAATAGTAAATCCGCATGGCAGGAATTCCTGCTGCCACCAGATCTCCTTCGTGATTGAAGATCCGGATAAAAAATTCGGGAAAGCCGTGAACCAGGCTCCACATGATTGTGGTGTAGACAACCGACACCATGGACATAAAGATGATGGCCTTTTTGACTCTTCTGTATTCCCCGGCCCCATAGTTAAAGCCCATGACAGGCTGAGCGCTGTTGGTAAGGCCCTGGATTGGCAGGGAGATCACCTCACGGACGGAGTTGACCACCGTCATGATTCCCACATATAGATCGCCGCCGAAAAGTGCAAGATTGGAATTGTACATGATCTGGACCAGGCTGTTGGTGATAGACATGGTAAAACCGGACAGTCCCAGTCCCACAATGTCAAGGATGCGCCGGCGTTTTAACCGGAAGGATTTTTTCCGGAGCCTTAAGATGGTCTGTTTTCCGGTTAGGAACCGGAGGATCCACAGAGCGGAAAGACCCTGGGAGAGGATGGTAGCCCAGGCGGCGCCCTGAACACCCAGCCGAAAAACAAAGATTAAAATAGGATCCAGGATGATATTGGAGACAGCGCCAAGGAGCACGGTAAACATTCCTGTTTTTCCAAAGCCCTGGGAGTTGATAAAGCTGTTCATGCCCAGACCCACCATGACAAAGGTACTGCCCAGAAGATAGATGGTTATGTAGGAATCAGCATATGGCATGGTGAGATCGGAGGCGCCGAAGAGATAGAGCATAGGGCGTTTTAAGAGCAGTCCGAGAAGGGTTAAGACCAGACCACATAAGACCATCATAACAAAGGAATTGCCCATGATGGCCTCCGCTTCCTGTTCGTTGCCCCTTCCGCGTTCGATGGAGCATAAGGGCGCGCCTCCCATGCCGAACAGGTTGGCAAAGGCCATAACCATGGAGATGATGGGAAGGCACAGCCCCAATCCTGTCAGTGCCATGGTGGCATTTTCGGGAATCCGGCCGATATAGATCCGGTCTACAATGTTGTACAGGACATTGATCAGCTGTGCCAGTGTCATGGGAACGGCCAGACTGAGAATATTTTTGATCACGCTTCCTTTTGAAAAATCGTTTTTTGTGGTTGTATCTGTGGAAGAAGCCATGGGAGAGAACCGCCTTTCTTGAACCGTCGGAATTTCGCTAATTGTTATAGTATCATAATATGGACGGCGGTTCAACGGGAAGTTTGCTGCGGAGGGGATGTGAGACATGGGTTTCAGGTTACTGTTGAAAAACCCTTATCCCTATGATATAATGCCTTTAACTGGAGTTCCCAGTAAAAAGGAGGAAAAGCAATATGAGAAAAAAGATGTTAGCAGTACTTATGGCAGCAGCTATGGTGACAGGTCTTACGGCATGCGGCGGCGGCAACTCCGGCACCGAGACTACGGCAGCGGCGACTGAGGCGGCCAAGACGGAGACCACGGCAGCAGCGACTGAGGCTCCCACGGAGGCAGCCAAGACAGCCAGCGACTCATCGGACGGCGGTTATGAACTGGCATTGGTTACTGACCTTGGAACCATTGATGACAAGTCCTTCAATCAGGGTGCATGGGAAGGCATGACGAAGTATGCAGAGGAGAATAATATTACCTATAAATACTATCAGCCTCAGGAGGGAACCACAGATTCTTATCTGGAGACCATCGGCCTGGCAGTAGAGGGCGGTGCAAAGCTGATCGTATGTCCGGGCTTCCTGTTTGAGGAACCGGTCTATCTGGCGCAAGATGAATATGCGGATATTACTTTTATCCTTCTGGATGGTGAGCCTCACAGCGGCGACTATTCCGAGTACAGGACCAATGACAACGTTATGCCGATTCTGTTTAAGGAAGATGAGGCAGGATTCTTGGCAGGTTATGCGGCAGTGAAGGACGGCTATACCAAGTTAGGTTTCATGGGCGGTATGGCAGTTCCTGCGGTTATCCGTTATGGATATGGATTTATTGAAGGTGCAGAGTATGCGGCAGCCGAGCTGGGGATCAGCGGAATCGAGGTAATGTACAATTATACCGGACAGTTTGCAGCTACACCGGAGGCACAGTCTATGGCGGCTTCCTGGTATCAGAATGGAACGGAAGTTGTATTCGGATGCGGCGGCGCCGTAGGAAATTCCGTTATGGCAGCAGCTCAGGAGAAAGGCGCCAAAGTGATTGGCGTAGACGTTGACCAGAGTTTTGAGTCTGAGACAGTGATTACTTCTGCCATGAAGATGTTAGCCAATTCTGTCTATGACGGAGTAAAGGCATACTATGACGGAACTTTCCCAGGCGGACAGACCAGCGTGTTTACGGCAGCCAATGCAGGCGTAGGTCTTCCTATGGAAACTTCCAAATTCAACACCTTTACACAGGCAGACTATGATGCCATTATGGACAAGCTGGTAAAAGGAGAGATTGAGCTGACTCAGCCGTCTGCTGACAACAATGATCCTACAAAGGATCTGACATTATCCGCTTCCACGGTTACGTTCGTAGAATAATTGCCTAAGCAGTTGGAAATGGTTGCTG
>CAYWRB010000070.1:0-9842 GCA_964460025.1 uncultured Hungatella sp. | reverse complement strand
TTTAAAGTGTCTCCTGTGTCACATCCTCCCAGCTTACCTTACCACCGTTTTTCCTCACCACATACGGTTTACCGCCTACTGAAACATGAAGTTCAAACTCCTTTAATTCCTCCGGCACATGGGGCTCAAAGGAAAATCCTTTCTCGGATTCCGGATCCGGACGGATTCCCGCAATCCGTTCTATGAAAAAGGAAATGGGAGCGCAGGCCCAGGGATGGCACAGGCTGGTGTTCCATTTTTGCTCCTTCCCCCACGCCTCAAAGCAGGTGGTTGCCCCTTCTCTCACCATATTCACCCACCCATGCTCCGAATCATTGAGAAGCAGCTGATAGGCTTTGTCCCAGTACCCGGCATTTGCCAGTCCGTGGAGCAGAAAATAGCTGGTGAACACGCCGCAGCAAAGTCCTTTCTTAAACAGGAAATCCGCGATATTTCCTCTGGTCTTCTCATCTGGCACCAGGCCAAAATACAGGGCATACAGATTGGAGTGGACGGCACAGTGTTCACTGGTGGTACTGTCTGCCAGAAGGCCCTGCTCAGGGCTTAAAAATGCTTTCAGATACGCTTCATTCAGCCTCTCCCACCTGTGGTTTTGCTCCATTCCCAGGATTTCTTCCATCTCTGCCAGGGTCTTCCATGCCCCCGTATAAAGGGCGTTGATCACATTGTGACACCCCAAAGCCACCACCGGACGGCTCAGCACAAAATCATACTCATCCCGCAAATTCTCCGGCCAGTCCACCAAATTCCATTTATCCGCCACCTGCACCAGAAGACCGTCTTCTCCCTCATACCTGGAGAAATGTTCCAGAACCCCCTTTGCCACAGGATACATCCTGGAAAGGAACTGCCGGTCTTTCGTAAACCGGTAGTGATTCAAGACCATCCGGGACCACAGCAGCGAGAAATCCCCAATCTCCTGCATGAAATTGCCGGGAGCCACTCCCATGAGGCCGGGGCAGATGCTCCTTGACTGGGCAAACTGTTCAATACACTTTTCCATCATCTCCGTGGAACCGCTTAACCATACCTGGCCATGGGAGGTTACCACCGCATCTCCCAGATACTGTCCTTTCTCCCTGGTAGGACAGTCGATATATCCTTCCTGGGTGCCGTATTTTACCCCGTTTTTACAGATGGAAAAAATCCGGTCCAGCATAGGCTCACTGCTTTTTAACGTACACAGGCCATCCTCCATGGGATAGTGCCGTATCTGAAGCTTCATGTCCCGAATCGTTACGCCCGGCTGGAGAACCAGCTGCACGTAGCGGAAACCTTTATAGTCATAGGGATGGTTGCGGCAAATCTTCCCGTTTAAGGTCCACCTCTCCTCATAGGTACAGTTACAGCGCATCTCATAGCGGACGCTTCCGTCCTCCTTAAGCTCTTCGCCGTAGCGGAGAATCACCTGTTTATTTTTCTCTCCGTCCGCACAAAGCAGGAGAGCCCCGGTCACTTCCTCTCCTGCGTCAATCAGGAAGCCGCCCTCTGTCTTGGTAACCCTCTCCGGAGTTTTGGTGTAACAGGAAAGAAGCTTTGTCGGCTGGCAGCTGAGTCCATAATCCGCCCAAACGGCTGGTTTCATAGCCTTCCAGCCGGAATCATCGTACCCTGGCCGGTTCCAGTCCTCCTCCCACAAATTGCTGTCGAAATTCTCAAGATATTGGGTCTCATACCCTATGGCATCTCCTGAATACGCATCGCATTTTCGGTAACGCCACGTAAGCTCCCGGGATATGCTGTCCTGAACCCCTTCCTTTTCTGGCCGGGCCCCTTTCCCTTCCAACAAAACCGCCCCGATGCCGAATCTTCCGTCGCCGCTGTTCCAGACACGGTTCACCGCCCCCTGATAGTACAGATGGACTGCGATGACATGATCCCCGTCCGCAGAATCCTCTGCCCCAGAGCCGGTCAGATAATCCGTCAAATCAATTTCATTATAATAGTAATGTTCCGGATAAGCAGGCGCCGGCCCCTGGGCCACATAGACTCCGTCCACATACAGTTTATAGTAGTCATCTGCGGAAATCCGCAGCACATACCTGTTGTTCACCCGCTCCCTGCAGGAACTATTTTTGCATGAATCATCCCCCCAGGAGCCATCCCTGCGGATATTCACATGCGCACGCGCCAGTATATGCAGGTTCTTTACGGTTTCCGGCGTAACGTTGATTTCCTCCTGCTCCTTATGATACAAATTCTGAGGCTTTCTGTTTTCGAATTCCTCAATGGTAAACCACCGCATCTTATGTCCTATCTCCCGATTTTCTCCCATCTGATCACTCCACAAACTGAGTCCTGTCAGTTCCCTTTACGTACTGTAATTTATCCTTTGCGGTATGCAGACACTGTTCCTTTGAATCATAGAACGGAGCCAGAGCTTTGGCTTCCTTTTTAAACTCCTCAAAGCTGCCATACTCCTTCTCGGAGCCCATCAGGCAGACATAGGCTGTCTCGGAGCCGTACACCCGAAGCTCACATTGGAAGATCTGGTCATTGTGCTCCTTATAACTTCCGTTGGTCCAGAGCGCCAGATACCCCTTCTCTTTTCTCAAAAATACCCAGTGTTCATCCTCTATTACCTCATTATAGCACAATTTGGGACAATATACATGGGTAAAATGAATCGGATGTTCTTCCGGTATCACATAGATGGCTTCCAGAATGCCTCCTGTCTGCCTCAGGGCCGGCATCACACCGTTTCCATACCAGTACCCAGGCCTCATCCCTGACTTTTCAGCCGTGGTTCCCGGATGATTGACAAACAGCACCGCCTCCCCGGAAAGAGCCGCCATCCACAAATGCTGCTGATACCCATAAGTTCCCGGTGCAAACAGGGATGTCCCATGGAAGCTTTCATTCAACGACTTGGTAAAATCATGAGTATCCGTCTCGGCCGTCTCATCTTCTCTTAGGTTGATCCACCGCTTCCATCCGTCTGTTCTCGGCGACTGGACGGAAGTCAGGCAGTAATCCTCTGTCTTTTTCAAACGCACAAGGGCATTGCCCGTAGAATATTCTTCCTCCAGTTCCTGGGTCAAATACTTCTTTACGGAATCCGGTATCCGGTACCGGCTGCCGGCCAGATAAGCCATCCAGCCTTCCCCGAAGCAGTAAGGCGCCTTGCCGTCCATGATGTTGATGATGGACTGAGTCCCGCAGCTGAAAGGATAGATGATACCCCGGTACACTCTGCCCATAGGCGCAATCACACTTCCCTTAAAGCTGTGTTTGGCCAGTTCCTCCATCAGAAGGTCACACAGCTTTTCTGCCCTCCCAGCAATCCCGGGCTCCGCAAAATCCACCAGGTTTAAGAGCGCCGCAAAGGTTACGCACATGTAGACCGCGCTTAAGAATTCCTCATATCCATAATCTTCCAAATCCTGAAGCCAGTCCAGAAGTTTCTTCTTTCCATAGTCCGAAAGCTGCCTTCCTGTCATCTTTGCCCGAGGGAAATAATCTTCCGGATACATCTCCCCTGCGAACATGGCGCAGGAATAAAACATCATAGAGTGGTTCTCGCTCCAGAAGCACATGGCATCCATACCGTCCATATTCATCCAGTAACGGAAATTTAAAAGAACCTCTTTTACCCTTCCCTCCAATTCCTTGTCAATACCGTACACCTTCATGTAACGAATCAGGCCGCAGATCAGGAAGTCCGCACAGTCTACCCGTTCCTCAATCAGTGCCAGATCATTCATCAAAAGCTGACGGTCCTCCTCACTATCCTTCCCCAGATACCGTCTTGCCAAAAGGTTCATGATAGCAAACCCGAATTCTCCCCGGTTCAGACTCTTTACCTGGGCGATCCGTCTCATGACCTCATCAATCTTGTCCTTCCCCTCCCAGGAAGGATCCTCCGAATACAACGGCCGGTTGCGCTGTGTAAATTCCAGGGTCCGTTCCAGAACATACATGTCCCTCTCAACAGAAACATTTACCGAGATAACCTCCTCCGGAACCGTAACCTGTGTAACCCTATTTACCTCCAGCTCCTTTACAGGTTTATGGGCCTCGAAGAAATCCGGACTATCCGAAACACAGGTAACATGGACAGCCTCCCCGGCTGCCTCCGGGAAAATAACGGAATCGCCTGCCGGCGCGCACCCTGCCAGAAATGCAGTGTCCACATATACCTGATCCTGCAGGCTCTCATCCCCAAGCATGACCTGAACCTCATCCTGACGATCAAGAATCTGGACTCCCAGAATATTTCTGGTATCCCGTACCCCAAGATTCTCACAGACAAACAAAAGGGTATTGGCACCCTTTTTCAAAGAAAGGGTAACCTCTTTGCCGGAAATCGGCTTGTACACCGGATAATCCACCTTTCCCACAAGCCTTTCATTCAAGTAAATTCCGACCGCCATATAAGTCCAGATTTTAGCCCGAATCTCACAGCTTTCCGGTACAAAAAGCACGGCTGCCGCCTCCATAGCCACCTTTTTTAAGGTAGAATAAAACTTGGACGTATCCACAAAAGCATTCTCATAAGGCGCCCATACCTTCCAGCATCCACCGTTTACTGCCTTCTGTCCCGCCCGAATCGTCTCCTTCCATGTTTCCGGCATATCCCTTACAACCTCATGCCGCAGCTTTCCTTCCAAGGTCATCTGATCCCGTGCCGTGGTATCGGAGTGATAATCCTCCTCCACCGGTCCTGCAATCATGTACTGCATCACGAATCCGTCATTCCCCAACTTCCATCGTTTCATCTTCAACTCGCTCCTTTAAAATTTAATAAGGCATTGGCGGCTTCCGCCATCCAATGCCATTAAAACCTTCACAATTTTTTTACCTTAGAGATAACGCGGACCACATCACCCTTTCACCGCACCAGCCGACATACCGCTCATAAAGTATCTTCCGAAGAAGCAGTACACAATCAGCATAGGCACAATAGCGATGGTAGCGCCCGCAAACATAATATTCCATGCGGCAGTTCCGTCGCCTGCGTTCTTAAGCATATTGACGCCTACGGTCAACGGCCTCATAGATTCATTGGTCATGGTAAATACCAACGGTAAGATATACTCATTCCACCCTTGTCTGAAAGATAACAGCGCAATGGTAGCGATTACCGGTTTCAAAAGCGGCAGAATCACCATCCGGTAAATCTGCACAAAGGTACATCCGTCAATCTTCGCCGCCTCATCCAGCTCCCTTGGCAGGGAATCCACGAATCCTCTTGCCAGAAAGATATAGGTAGCCTGCCCGGTACCTGCCGAGATAAAGATGACGGACAGCAGGCTCCGGTTCATTTTCAGCTTAACCGCCAGCTCAAACAGCGGCCGAAGTGACACAGAACCTACATTGACAAACATAAACGCAAGAAACAGCCCATAAATCAATGCCTTTCCTTTAAACTCTTTCCTGGAAAAAACATATCCTGCCATGGTTGAGCTTATAAGCGATAAGACCATAACTCCCACCGCCAGAAATACGCTGTTCAGCGTATATCGTGCAAAATTCGCCTGCTCCCACGCCTCCGCATAATTATCCGTTCTCCACTCCGACGGGAAAATATTCGTTCCTCCCACTAAAAGCTCTGCATTGGATTTAAAAGATCCCAGGATAATATACACCGCCGGGAAAACCATCAGCGCTGCCAGAAGAAGCAGCAACAGCCAGCAAATACTTAACATAACTTTCGTTTTCGTTGAATATACTGCATGGGTTTCTCTCATATCACGTTCCTCCCCTGTTTAATCCGTAATGTGATCCAGTTTCTTGGATACAAACATATACACTACGGTTACAACACCCACAATAATGGCCGCCATGACGCTGAGGAGCGCACCATAGCCAATCTGTGCCTGGGTCACTGATGTATTGGTACCGCCGAAAATCAGGTTATAAATATAAAGGAACATTACCATGGAACGGTTTCCTGGTCCGCCCTTGGAAAGCACCATAATAGCCTCATAATCCTTAAACGCACTGGTGATAGCCAGCATCAGCACCACTTTGAGGACAGGAGCCAGCATAGGCAGGGTGACGAAGAAAAATGTCTGAAACGCATTGGCCCCGTCAATCTTCGCCGATTCATACACGTCCGTGCTGATTCCGTTCATACCGGTAATAAAATATAACATATAATTTCCAAGTCCGCCCCACACAGCCAGAATCGTAACGGCTGCCATGACAAAATCCGTGCTGTTAAGCCATGGGATGGGAGATTTAATCAAATGAAGCGCCTGCAGCGCCGCATTGGCAATACCATTCTGGGTAGCAAAAATAAACGCAAAAATCATACCTGCAATGGATGTGGAAATCACGGTAGGCATAAAATAAATACCGCGGAAAATAGCCGAACCCTTCATCTTCAGATTCAACAGTACCGCAATCACAAGAGCCAGGGGAATGATAAAAATCAGTTTCAGCACCGCATACTCAAAGGTAATCCCCACGCTGTGCCAGAAAAGGGTATCCGAAAACATACGCTTAAAATTGGCAAGCCCCGTATACGTGGCCGTAAAACCATTGTAATTATAACATACATAGCGGAGAATCCAAAGAAAAGGATAGATGGAACATACCGCCAGCATCAGGACTGCCGGAAGCAGCATCAGCATGTAGGAAAAGGACTCTCCCCTGCCGGTCTTTTTTTTCGTTTGCTTTGCCATATCATTATTCTCCTTATATTTAAAGGGGGGGCCGGATATCCTATCCGGCCCCCCTGTCTCAATCCCTCTATTTTGTTTCGTAAGTGGACGTACCTGCGCTTGGGTGCAGCGGATCATAATCCTTGATAATCAGGCGCTTTACGGTTCCGGAAGCCACATCGGCATCCAACGCGCTGTTGTATCTGGTATTCAGGTCCTCAATGGCCTCATCGATTCCCACATATCCCATAACCGCATTCCAGAGAGTGGTTCTGTAGTCATCTCCCTGAAGGTTGACTGCCGGAGGCGTCGGATATACGGACTCATAATCAACCAACGAGAAATCTGCCAGACGGCCGGTCTTGGACTTGTCAATTACCCCGTCCATATAAGAAGTAATGGGCAGAGCATATCCGTTCTCAAGATATCCCTTTAAAAACTCCTCTGACTGGAAATAGGAGATAACCTTCCATGCCTCATCCTTATGCTGGGAACTGGAAATAATGCTGTAGCCCTTTGCTGGAGAAGTAGCCAAAGCACCCTTTACCTGTCCATCCAGAGTCGGTACTTCTGCTACGCCCCACTCAAAATCCGTCACCGGAATCTGGTCCGTAAATACGCCTGCCTCCTGGGAAGCATTGCTCCACAGAGCAAAGGATCCCTGGGCAAACAGAGCTCTCATGTTATCTACGCCCTGCTGATCCGGATAAGCAACCTTTACCAGTTCCTGTCCTTTTTCCAGGAAAGGCTTATATCCGCTGAAATCGTATTTTCCGTTTACATAGTCATAATAGAACACTCCAGACATCTGGGCTGACATCTCAAGCAGTCTCTCAAACGGAGAAGAAGAGGTAAAGCCGATGCCATAGTACTGTCCGCCGCCGCTTTCCGTAATCTTCTGCGCCATGGCGATATACTCATCCAGTGTTTTCGGAATCTCCGTAAATCCGTTTTGCTCCAGAAGATCTTTGTTATATTCCACACGTACGCCAGAACGCATGGCACTGTACACAAGATAAATATTGCCGTCCTTGGCATTAAGTCCTTCATATGCATGCTCATAAGGCTCATTAACTTTCTGATACTCCTCATCCTGTGCAATATAGTCGTTTAACGGAGCCAGGATTCCGGTGTCTGCAAACAGATTCAGTGTCACGGAGTTACTGTTTCCGATAACATCCGGCGCCGTTCCGCCGCTGTAGGCCAGAGCCAGCATGTTGGCGTAATCCTCTGTGATAATGGTCAGCTTAATTTCAATATTATCCGTGTTCTCCGCATTGTATTTGTCTACCATGCTCTGAACATACTCCATATCATGACGGTCCTCAGACCAGACCTCCACGACAGTCTTGTCGCCGGATGATGCCTCCTGCTTTCCGTCTGCCGCCTGGGTCTCCTGCTTTGCTCCTGAGTCTCCGGATCCGCCGGCTGCCACAGTGGTGGCAGAACCGCTGCCTGAGTCCCCGCCGCCTGAGCAGGCAGCCAGTGACATGGCCATAACCGCTGCCATGGCCGCACATGTAAATCGTTTCATTTTTTTCATGAATTTCCCTCCTTCATTGTGAACGCATAGTGGCTGTATTCTTTTATTCCCCACGTTCCTGATGCATTTAAGTCTAACATCCTATTCCCTTTTTGGGGAGGACATTTCCTATGAACCATGTAACAAAATCTTTGAATCCGTTTTTCCTTCCTTCCGGGACTCTTGTCAAAACCGGTCATTTCAATTATGATGGAACTCATGGAATAATTTGTTCACAGGCAAATCAAACAGGAGGAAATTTTCATGGCCCAGAAATTTACCGTTGTCCTTTGCGACGATGAAGCTGCCATCATCTCGGAGCTTCAGGCTGCCGTGGACTGGGAGAATCTGAATGTACAAATCGTAGCGGCAGCTGTCAACGGAAAAGAAGCGCTGGATCTGATCATACGGCATATGCCGGATCTGGCAATTATGGATATCTGTATGCCGGAGCTGGACGGCCTTGACGCCATTTCCAGGGTGAGAGCCGCAGGCATCAACACGGATTTTATCATTCTCAGCGGCTATGATGAGTTCCAGTATGCACAGCGCGCCATCCACTACGGCGCCAGGGCATTCCTTCTGAAGCCTTTGAACATCTCGGAGCTGACAGACGAAATCTACCGGATCTTAAGCGACCGTGCGAAGATCTCCGGCAGCCGCATGAATCTGTTCTACAAACAGCAGATGGACTTAAACTGCCTCCGGGGAATTCTGGACGGCAAATTTCCGGACCGGACTCTGCTTCACTCCCTCCTTGACAGCTCCTCTCTGGGCATCAGCGATACGGAGAGTTTTGTCATGGTGCTTTCTTATCCGGAGAATCAAACCCCCCCGGACCCTGATTCGGTCTCTGAGTTTTTGAACCATGCTTCCCTGACTTCCGCATACGTATTTTTCTCCTACAAAAATTACATAACGGGAATTTTTAACCAGACCGGAGAGCTTCCCCTCCAGGCGGCGGAACGTGTTCTTTCCGTTCTTCAAAGCCACGCGCCGGGGAAAGCCCTGCCCTGCATCGGCACCGGCGATATGGTTCCTGCCCTGATGCAGTGCCAGTACTCTTTCAGCCGCGCCCTGACGGCTCTTACCTACCGCCTGTACAATGAACACCGGCAGATCTTCCATGCATCGGATATCTGCACGGTTCCGCCGGTTAAAAATCTTTCTGACTTTGACGTTCTCCCTCTGGTCCAGTTTATCATCAAACGGGAGCACGACCAGATCCGGCAGTTCTGCATGGATTTTATAAAAGAACTTCTCTACGTGGAAATGCCGCCTCCAAGCTATATTTACAGTACCTGCTACGCCCTTCTGCACCATGTGGAGCAGGAATTCAGTCAGTATTCCCATGAGGAAATTTCCGAAATCACGGATCCCAAAGCCCTTTACCGGTGCAGGACCCTTCAGGAGATTTCCGGCTTTATGGTGGATGCATTTACCCATCTGTCGGAATATATCGATGCGGTATACGGATACGCGGAAAACATAAACGAAGCTGCCGTAAGCATCCAATGCAATGATGAACTTGTCAACACCGCCCTGGCCTACATCCGGGAACACATTGCGGACCGCATCAAAATAAAAGACATTGCGGATGAAATCCACCTCAGTGCTTCTTATTTTGCAATCTATTTTAAAAATAAAACAAACGTATACTTAAGGGATTATCTGATTCAGGAAAAAATGGAATATGCAAGACGCAGCCTGGT
>CAYWRB010000069.1:7996-9843 GCA_964460025.1 uncultured Hungatella sp. | reverse complement strand
AACTACGTCCTTATTTTTTAGAGGAAGATTCGTTATAATAGAGATATGATAAGAGATAAGAAGTTTTAAGGGTGATGAAATGCGGTTGAAAGGAGAGGGGTTAAGATGGAGAAGTATTTTTTGGCCGTAGATATCGGGGCTTCCAGCGGACGTCATATTCTGGGATGTGTAAGGGACGGACGGATGGAGTTGGAGGAGATTTACCGGTTTCCCAATGGTATGAAGTCTGTGGACGGGCAGCTGTGCTGGGATGTGGAAGAATTATTTTCCCATATTAAGGCGGGGATGAAGAAGTGCAAAGAGATTGGGAAGATTCCGGTGAGTATGGGGATTGATACCTGGGCCGTGGATTATGTGCTGCTGGACGAGCAGGACAGGATTGTGGGGAATACGGTTGGATATCGGGACAGCCGGACCAAAGGGATGGACGATTTGGTGTATGAGGAGATTCCTTTGGAGGAACTGTACCAGAGGACGGGAATTCAGAAACAGATTTTTAATACCATTTATCAGTTTATGGCAGTGAAGAAACAGCATCCGGAGTATCTGGAGACGGCCAAGACCATGCTGATGATTCCGGATTATTTTCACTACCGTCTGACCGGGGTGAAGAAGCAGGAGTATACCAATGCGACTACCACGCAGCTGGTGAATCCCAGGACCAATAACTGGGATTATGAATTGATTGAGCGGCTGGGATATCCGAAAGGGTGGTTTGGCCCCCTTTCCATGCCGGGAACTACGGTGGGGGGATTGACGCCGGAGATTGAGGCCGAGGTGGGATTTTCGTGTCAGGTCGTACTTCCGGCTACCCATGATACGGGGTCAGCGGTGCTGGCAGTGCCGTCCAATGAGTGGGATGTGCTGTATATCAGTTCCGGTACCTGGTCTTTGATGGGGACGGAGAGGATGGAGGCGGATTGTTCTCTTGAGAGCATGAAGAGGAATTTCACCAATGAAGGGGGATATGAACATCGGTTCCGTTATCTGAAGAATATTATGGGGCTTTGGATGATTCAGTCCGTGAAGAAGGAGTTGGCGGCGGCAGGGCAGGATTATTCATTTGGGGAAATCTGCGAGATGGCGTCGAAAGAGACCATTTCTTCTTTGGTGGACTGCAATGATGACTGTTTCCTGGCTCCGGAAAGCATGATTCAGGCGGTGAAGGATTTCTGTGAGAAGGAAGGACAGCAGGTTCCAAAGACGCCGGCGCAGTTGGGGGCTGTGATTTATAATAGCCTTGCTAAGTGTTATGGGGAGACCATTGAGGAATTGGAGCAGGTGACGGGGAAGCATTATGGGCAGGTACATATTGTAGGCGGCGGTGCCAATGCGGATTATTTAAACCGGCTGACAGCGAAATATACGGGGAGACCGGTTTATGCAGGGCCTACGGAGGCTACGGCTATTGGGAATCTGGCGGCGCAGATGATTGAGGCCGGGGAGTATGGGAGTCTTGCAGAGGCACGGAGAGGGATATTTGAGTCCTTTGAGATTAAGAAGTATTAGGAGGGAGATTTTATGGTGAGGAAGGGATTTAAGATGTTTTTGTATCCGGGGATGGCTGAGGAGTATGAGAGACGCCATAATGCTTTGTGGGATGAGATGAAGGATATGATTCATGAGCATGGCGGGCATAACTACTCGATTTATTTGGATAAGGAGACCAATGTCCTCTATGGGTATCTGGAAGTGGAGGATGAGGAACTTTGGGCCAAATCGGCAGATACACCGATTAACCGTAAATGGTGGGATTTCATGGCGGATATTATGGAGACCAATGAGGACAACAGTCCGGTCTGTGTGGATTTGACGCCGGTGTTTCATTTGGACTAATTTGGATTAAT